>SKTA01000072.1 GCA_007122745.1 Bacteroidales bacterium | reverse complement strand
TTCCCTCTCTCAGCTCCCAGTTCTCAGCTCCCAGTTCTCAGCTCCCAGCTCCCAGTTCACTTTTCACTTTTCAACTACCAGGCAAAAAGAGGGAATCCTGACATCAGGTCATTCACCTTTTTCCTTACACCTGCGATCACCTGTTCGTTATCAATATTGGAGATCACTTCATCAATAAAATCAACGATCTGAACCACATGCTCCTCCTTCAATCCCCTGGTTGTTACGGCAGAGGTTCCTATACGGATCCCTGATGTCTGGAAAGGGGATCGGCTATCAAAGGGCACCATGTTTTTATTGATGGTGATATCTGCCTCCACCAGGATGTTTTCCACTTTCTTACCGGTAATTTCCGGAAATTTTGATCTTAAGTCTATTAACATTAAATGGTTATCTGTTCCTCCTGAAGTTACGTGATAGCCTTTATCCACAAAAGCCTTAGCCATCGCCTGTGCGTTCTTCATAACCTGTTCGCCATAAATTTTAAAGGATGGGTGCAATGCTTCTCCAAAAGCCACGGCTTTGGCGGCGATAACATGCTCAAGCGGTCCGCCCTGGGTACCTGGAAATACAGCGCTGTCAAGAACGGCAGACATCATTTTCACTTTTCCTTTTGGTGTTGTGAGGCCCCAGGGATTCTCAAAATCCTTCCCAATAAGTATCAGGCCGCCACGGGGTCCGCGCAAGGTTTTATGGGTTGTGGTGGTAATAAAATGGCAATGTGGCAGCGGGTCATTCAGCAGTTTTGCGGCGATCAGACCAGCCGGGTGTGCAATATCAGCCATCAGAAGCGCCCCGACCTTATCAGCAATTTCACGCATGCGCGCATAATCCCATTCCCTCGGGTAAGCAGATGCACCAGCAATTATCATTTTAGGTTTTTCCTTCAGAGCAACCCTTTCCATCTCTTCATAGTCTATGGTTCCTGTCTCTTCACTCACCGTGTATGCAACCGGTCTGTAAAGAATTCCGGAAAGGTTTACCGGGGCACCGTGTGAAAGATGGCCTCCGTGACTTAAGTCCAAACCCATAAACGTATCACCCGGCTTCAGGCATGCCAGGAAAACAGCTGCATTAGCCTGGGCCCCACTATGGGGTTGCACGTTGGCCCATTCAGCTCCGAAAAGTTCTTTGGCCCGATCGATTGCCAGCTGCTCACTCTGATCAACAATCTGACAACCCCCATAGTACCTTCGCCCCGGATACCCTTCAGCGTATTTATTCGTCATTACGCTGCCCATGGCCTCCATCACCTGGTCACTGACAAAGTTTTCGGAAGCAATAAGCTCCACACCATGCAGCTGACGCTGACGTTCCTGTTCGATTAAATCAAAAATAACGGGATCTCTTTCCATAACTATCTTACTTTAAATTATTCTGAATAATAATAATTGCATTTATAGTTCAAAAATACACATTATTTGGCAATCAATAAAGCCGGTTATTTTTGAAAAACACTATTTTTGCCTCATTGGTAGCTGTTTTATTGTTAACTATGAAAACCATTATCAACATATTTTAATTCTCAAATAATTACATAATGAAAAAGATCTGCTTGCTTATTATTTGCTTTTTTTGTTTTTCTTCAATTCTGATATCAGGAGAAAGGGTTATGATCTCGGAATGGCTCATCACACCGGCATTGGAGACTTCATACCCCGCATTCTATAATACGGCTGACGTTGCAGGAAACACCTTTTCAGACCGGCAGCTTTTAACCCATGATCATGTAACTTTTGATGATGAGTATGCTCCTGCAGATGGTGAAAAGTTCCTTTGGAAGCTCGGGTTCGAAGCATCATGGAAGCGAAACCTTACCAGCGGTGATGGCATTTTGATGGTATCCGAGGAAGGAACCGTTAACAAGCCACAGATTGTATACATTGCAACTTATATCCATACAGACAGATGGTTGGAGGCAAGGCTTGAGCTGCAAAGTCCATATCTTTTCCAGGCTTTTTTAAATGGTGCACCTATAGGTACAAAAACAAATGTTGATACAGATGCGGATGACATTGGCCATGTGGGAGAATCCTTAAAGCTTTCGCGTGGCACCCATTTGTTGATGCTTAAAATGTTACGGCCGGCAGATGCCAGCTTGCCCTGGACATTGCAGGGCAGGCTCAAACTGGATGATCCGTTTCTTGTATCTGATGTAACACCAAACACCTTTCCAAAAGGGACAAAGAACATCCTGCATTTCATGGATGGCATTAAGATAAGCAGTGTTCATCCATCACCTGATGGAAGCATGTACGCGGTTCACTACAGACGCAGTCTGCCCCCTTCTGACAGGACCGAGCGCTGGGCAGAGATCAGGCGCACTGCTGACAACTCGCTTGTCCACTCATTCAGGCATGCAAATGTATCCCGGATTAGCTGGTTGCCTGCCACCAATGCTTTGAGCTATACCAGTGTCAGAGAGGGAAAAACAACCATTCACTGGCATCACATGGAAACGGGAAAACAACGGATCTTGCTTGAAAATGTCAGTGATTTTACTGGTTTGCAATGGTCTCCTGAAGAAAGCTACCTTGTATTTTCAGTCAGGGAAACCCACACGGCGATAAAGGATGGGATCCATCATGTGCTTGGCATGCAAGACAGGCAAACTCACTTTCGCAACAGAAGCTTCCTTTATAAACTGGATATAGCCTCAGGTGTCAGCACCCGGCTAACTTTCGGTAACCTATCCACTTCACTGCACGACATCTGTCCGTTCGGGAACAGAATCATATTCAGCCAATCAGAACCCGATTACCTGGAAAGGCCATTTCTTAAGCATAATTACTTTATGATGAACCTGGAAACGATGGAGGTTGACACCCTCATCGCAAATAAAAGGTGGGGGGTATCGCTTCGGTTTTCGCCGGATGGTTATTCGCTGCTGGCAACGGGTGGCCCATCTGCCTTTAACAGAATTGGCGAAAACATCCCCGACGGGATGATTGCAAACAACTACGACACCCAGGCGTTCTTGCTGAACCTCGACGACAGGTCGGTAAAACCAATCACTTTTGACTTTGACCCGTCCATTTCCAGCGCTCACTGGCACACGTTCGATGGTCACATCTACTTTATAGCAGAAGTTGAAGATTTTCGACGTTTGTTCCGTTATGATGTAAGAAGGGAAAGGTTTGAGGAGATCGAAACGGAAACAGATTTTATAAGCAGTATAAGCTTTGCAAACAATGCACGAGTTGCCTCATTTATTGGAAACAAAGTCAACGCACCACCTAAAGCATACATTCTGAATACACGCAATGAGAGATACACAGTTCTTGAAGAGCCGGACGCGAAACGTTATCGTCATGTGGTTTTCGGAGAGGTGAACAACTGGAATTATACTGCATCGAGCGGTACAGAAATCACAGGAAGATATTATCTGCCTCCCGGTTTTGATCCGGAGCAACGTTATCCGGTGATTGTTTACCAGTATGGCGGAACAAACCCTGTCAGCAGATCTTTTGGCGGTCGGTACCCCTTTAATCTTTGGGCAGGCAACGGCTACATTGTTTACGTTTTGCAGCCAAGTGGCGCCACGGGATTTGGGCAAGAGTTCTCGGCAGCCCACGTCAATAATTGGGGAAAAACTGTTGTTGATGAGATCATTGAAGGAACGGAAAAGTTCCTGGAAGCACACCCATATGCTGATCCGGAAAGGGTTGGGGTGGCCGGTGCTTCTTATGGCGGATTCATGACCATGCTGCTCCTTTCACACACTGACATTTTTGCAACCGGCATATCGCACGCCGGCATCAGTAATATTGCATCTTATTGGGGAGATGGCTATTACGGTTACTCGTACAGTGCTGAAGCCACTGCCGGCAGTTTTCCGTGGAATAGTTCTGATATTTATGTAAGTCAAAGTCCGCTATACAGAGCAGATCAAATAAACACACCTTTGCTACTCATTACCGGCGACAGCGATACGAATGTGCCACCCGGCGAAAGCATACAGATGTATACTGCCCTTAAGCTTCTAGGACGCGAGGCAGAGCTTTTGCTGGTAGAGGGTGAAAACCACCACATACTTACTTACAATAAACGTTTGCAATGGCACGATGCCATCATGGCGTGGTGGGATAAATACCTGAAGGGAGAGCCGGAGTGGTGGGAGGAGTTGTTTCCGGGGGGGGATTATTGATTATTACAATCCGGAAAGCATGCCTCCAGGTCGAGTTAAAACAACAATCCTTCGCCCGGAAATGGAAATTGAATTGAATTCAGTCCAACGGCGACGCTTTGGGTTAATTGACAATCCAACCCCTTGAGCGCCCTGAAAAGGAAGAAAACTACGATTACTTACCAAAGAACCGTTCTGCACCAGGGTGCAGAGGAATACCTGTTTCCGAGGCCATCGCGATTTGAAAGAAACTTGCTACATGATGCACTCCCAACAACTCTTCAATGGAAGATTCCAAAAATATGGCAATTAAGATATCATATAATTTCAGCACGCCTGACCTGTCGCAGTGATCAATGTCACTTCCTCTGTGAACCTCTGTGATTACGCTGTGTAACTCTGTGTAATTGTAAAACGTGTAAAAGACAACAATGAGCTACACAGAGAAAATGTCATCTCCTGATAATTCTTCCCATGCCCATACGTTCACTCTGGATCACGCGAACAAAGTATATCCCCGGATGCCGGTCGCGCAAACTGAGTTGATAATTATCTTGTGCAGGAAGCATTTGATTATAAATGCGTGTGCCTGTGATATCGAAGATTTCGATCCGGACATCGGAAGCATTCAGCGGTATATTAAATTCAACAGTAAATTCATTCTGTGTGGGGTTGGGGTACAAATCAAAGGACAAGCTGCCTCCGGACATGTTACCGGTTTCGCTGCCAGTGAAAAGATATTGTGTATCATTTCCATCATTGGCATCTTCATCAGCCTCCGGTTTTGTTTTTCCCGTTTTATAATTTTTTTCTTTTGATGCAAACGGCCTTCCACAAGGATCGTCAGTGGTGATATACGCCAGCAGGTAGCCACCGGGCTCCACGATGGTACCGGGTAGTAATCTAATGTGCTGACCCGCGGCCAGGGTGGCCTCTCCACCGTCGTTTACAACAAATATGTAAGTCTCACCTGCAACATGAATGCTGCTCAGGGCAAAGAAGCAAGTGGTTTCATAAATCGTTACATCCTCTGTTGCGGCAATATGCAATTCTGCGGAATGATCTTCATCTTCAACCTGACTAAGCAACACCGTGACGGTTTTATCGCCAACAATTTCCAGCATTCCCGCAAAGCTCTCATAACCATCCTTCTCAACCAAATAGGCATATTCGCCGGGCAGAATGCCTTCAAAGACATATACACCGGCGTCATATTGTTCTCCTTCAAAATTGATCAGAGCGTCCTCAATTTCATCCCCGGTTTCTGCATCTTCAATATCAAATATCAATGTGAAGGCAGTCTGTTCAAAAGTTGCATGAATGCTTTGGTTTTCTGTGATATTTTCGAAGGTGTACTCCGCAATGGGTCCCATACTGCTCTCATCAACAAGCACATCAGCGATATGGAATCCGCTATCAGGAATGATGCTAAAGTGTTGACTTTTGCCATGATCAACCGTTATTTCTCCGGCAGGGTCAATACTTCCGCCTTCGCTGCCGGAAGCAATTATGGTGTATGATTTTATGGAAAAGTGTGCAAGTAGGGTGCGATCACCGGTCGCAGTGAAGCTGTAAACGGCATTGGTGGAAACCTGCACCCCACCTTCCTTCCATTCAACAAACTCTGCACCTGTGTAAGGCGTGGCAGTAAGCGTCACAAGTTGTCCGTGTTCAAAAATACCGTCGCCGCTTACCTCGCCCAGGGATGGATCGTTTGGTGCGGCAGTGATTTCATATGTCTTGAGGGCGAAATGTGCGACCAGAGCGCGGTCTTCAGTAGCGGTGAAGCTGAACGTAGCATTGGTCGAGACTGTAGAACCATTCTCCGTCCACTCCACGAATTCGTAGCCTGTGTTGGGTGTGGCTGACAGGTTAACCGTTGTACCGTAAGCATAAGTGCCGCCGCCGGTTACCGTGCCATAGTCACCGTTGTTGGCAGTGACAGTTATCATATAGGTGTTGATGGCAAAATCTGCTGTTACGGAAACATCGTCCTGTACGTTCATATCGGTTCTGGGATTGTCCATCACCGCATCACTCCAACCCGTGAAAGAGTATCCGGGATCGGCAATCGCCTCCACAGGGGTGCCGTCGCCACCGTGCGCCACCTCCTGAAAGGTTTCTCCAGTCAAAGAGCCGTTTCCTCCGGCAGTGTATTCAAGTGTATAGGTATTGATCGCGAAAACGGCAACCAAATTACGGTCTGCCTCTGCCGTAAAAATATATTCAGCATCGGTGGATACAACCG
>SKTA01000174.1 GCA_007122745.1 Bacteroidales bacterium | reverse complement strand
GATAACCTGGCGCCTGTTGAAATACCCATGACAGCCACCGCAAAGGTGGTGCGTGCTGCTTATGGGAAAGCGCTTAAGATCGTGTTTGTCGGTCCATGCCTGTCGGTCAGGCACGATGCCCAATTAAGCGATGATGATGGCAGGGTGGATGCTGTTTTAACCTTCAGCGAGCTGCGTGCATTGTCCAAAAAGTTTGAAATCAAAGAGTCCAAAGTGGAATATTCCGACTTTGATCCCCCAATCGGATATCTTGGCTCACTTTATCCTATCAGTAACGGCATCCTTTATGCAGCCGGCATCGATGAATCGCTGCTCAAAGGCAATGTGATCACCGTTGAATCGAAAAACAACATGCTTGATGCGGTGGATGAGTTCAGCATGCACACTGAGAACTTGAAAAAACACTTTAATATTTTTTACCATTCCGGATGTCTGACCGGACCGGGAACAACCGACCGCAGCAATCAGTTTTTGCGACGCGCCCTGGTCACCGATTATGTGCAAAAGCGCTTAAAAAGCTTTGACAAGAAGCAATGGCAGCAGGATATGAAAAAATATGGGGAACTGGATCTAAACCGGAATTTCATCAATGATGACCAACGCCTTCCCGATCCCGACCCTGACAGTGTAGAAGAGATACTGAAAAGCCTTGGCAAAAAGCTTGAAGAAGCAGCCTCGTGCAATGCATGCGGTTTCAGAAACTGTCACGACTTTGCCAGATCGATCAGCCAGGGATTGTCAAAACCTGAAATGTGTCTGAATTATTCCCTTTCAAGCAAACAGGAATACATCAAGACATTAAAAAACAACAATGATAAGCTTCGCAAGCAGCTTGACAAGCTGGCCGAGAAAGACAAGGAGCTTCATGGTGAACACCAGAAAGTCAAACAACGGTCGGAAACCACCTCTGCACTGTTAAAAAACCTACCTTCAGCAGCGGTGATCGTTGATGAAAAACTTAAGGTGATTGAATCGAATGAAAGCTTCATTAAGGTTTTGGGGGAAGATGCTGCCATGATCAACGAAGTGATACCCGGACTGGCGGGTGCCGATCTGAAGACCTTGCTCCCATACAACATTTACAACCTCTTCAGTTATGTCCTGGAAAAAGGGGACAACATTGTTGGTAAGGATGTGATGCACGAGAAAAAGTTGTTAAACGTAAGCATTTACTCCCTGAAACCCAATAAAATCGTGGGGGGTGTGTTCAGGGACATGTATGTGGCTGAAGTGAGGCAGGAGGAGATCATCAACCGGGTTGGCGAAGTGATTGACGAAAACCTGAAGATGGTGCAGCAAATCGCCTTTTCCCTTGGTGAAGGGGCCAGCAATACGGAAAGGATGCTGAACTCCATAATTGAAACCTATAAAAAGACCGGAAAAAAATAGATTCCAAAAACCAATCAGGAGGCCTGAGATGTCAGACAGCTTTTATATTGAAGTGGGGTCAGCGCAACGCAGCCATGTGGGTGAGCGTATCTGCGGCGACATATTTCTTTCTGAAAAGATTAAAGAGGAGGGGCGCACGGTGGTTGTTCTTTCCGATGGCATGGGGCATGGAGTGAAGGCAAATCTGCTTGCTACCCTTACCGCTACCATGGCCCTGAATTTCACCAAGGAGCATAAGGATGCACAGAAAATCGCTGAAATCATCATGAATACGTTGCCTGTCTGCAGCGAACGGAAGATCAGCTACGCAACCTTCACCATCATAGACATAGAAAAGGCCGGCCAAACAACCATCCTGAATTACGACAACCCGGACCCCCTGCATGTCAGGGAAAATGAACTCATGAAGCCGGATTGGCAAAAAATGACAATCGAAGCGGATGATCAAACCCCAAAAGAGATTACGGCATGCACCTTTAAATTGTTGAAGGAGGACAGGATTGTGATCATGTCTGACGGGATCACACAGTCTGGTTTGGGTAAAGGGCGCTATTTGCTGGGTTGGGGACTGGAGAATGTGGAAGAGATGTTGTTGACCCAGATCAAGGACCAACCAGATGTTTCTGCATCCAAACTATCGTCGTTACTGGTGAACAAGGCGCATGCGAATGATGAATATCAGGCCAAGGATGACACAAGCGTTGTGGTGGTGTATTGCCGTGAACCACGACGCCTTCTGATCTCCTCAGGTCCCCCTTTTGAGAAGGATAAGGATAAAGAGCTTGCATCCTTGGTACGTGATTTTGAAGGGAAAAAGATTCTTTGCGGCGGTACAACCGCTGACATTGTTTCCCGCGAGCTTAAAATACCAATCGATGACACACTGGAGTTTGAGGATCCTGACCTCCCTCCTGTTGCCTATATGAAAGGCATTGACCTTGTTACCGAAGGAATCCTGACACTGAGCAAGACTGCCGGATTGCTTGAGCAATACGGTCCCGATTCAGATCTTGGGAAAGGACCTGCAGATTTGATTGTCCGTGAGATTTTGGAGAGTGATGAAATCCATCTCATTGCCGGTACGGCCATTAATGTGGCACATCAGGATCCAAATTTGCCGGTGGAACTTGAGATCAGGAGATCTGTGATTAAAAAAATTGTCAATATATTGGAGCAGAAGCTCCTCAAGGAGGTCACCCTGCGGTTTATCTGATCCTGCATGCAAAAGCGCAAAACAGGAAAAAGGCTATCTTTGACCTTCAAAATCGATCAGACGAATGCATTCAGATGAAACTTACATGCAAAGGTGCATAGACCTGGCATTGCCGGGTTTGGGCCATGTTGCACCCAACCCATTGGTAGGAGCCGTTGTTGTTTACAAAGATCAAATCATCGGGGAGGGATACCACAGGCTGTATGGCGGACCACATGCAGAAGTGGAAGCCATACAGTCGGTTAAGGATCAAACCTTGCTGAAAAGATCCACGTTATATGTTAACCTCGAACCATGTTGTCATCACGGCAAGACCCCACCATGCACCGATCTGATCCGGAAAAGTGGCATTCCGAATGTCGTAATTGGCACTGTTGATCCGTTTGGTGCCGTTGCCGGCAAAGGGGTTGCACGCTTACGCAGCAATAACGTTAACGTTCGTGTAGGAGTGATGAAGGAAGCCTGCCGTGATCTCAACAAGCGCTTTTTTACGTTTCACGAAAAGAAAAGACCCTATGTGATATTAAAATGGGCCCAGACAGCCGATGGTTATATCGACATCAACCGGAAGCCAAAAGCTGCAAAACGTCCCACGTGGATCACCAGCGAACACCTCCGCATGCTGGTTCATAAATGGCGCACCGAAGAATCTGCCATCATGGTGGGAACCGAAACAGCCTTAAAAGACAATCCAAGGTTGAATGTACGCGACTGGCACGGCCCGAGTCCTGTACGCATCGTAATTGACCGAAACCTGAATCTGGATCTGGATTATAATTTACTGGATAACACACAGCCTACATTCATTTTTAATAATTTACAAAACAAAACCTCAGGTCAGAACAGGTTCATTCAAATCCCTTTTGATCGGGATATTCTGCCTGAAATCTTGAATGTGCTTTACGAAGAACAGCTTCAGTCATT
Source organism: Bacteroidales bacterium (assembly GCA_007122745.1). Classification (GTDB taxonomy): domain Bacteria; phylum Bacteroidota; class Bacteroidia; order Bacteroidales; family UBA7960; genus PUPG01. Next base: position 2,863 of record SKTA01000174.1, on the reverse strand, counting down.
AATCGTTGAAGGGGGCAGAAAACTTCTGCAATCATTCATTGAAAGCAACCTTTGGGATGAAGCACGTGTTTTTACAGGGAACCAGTTCTTTTGCGACGGGATCAAAGCACCGGGCTTCTTATCAATAAAAAATAAAGAACATATCAATATCGGCCATGAAGGTTTTTTCAGAATAAAAAATTCCTGATCCGGAACACCCATGGACACCTACCAAACCATCAGCAGTGATTCTCAGGGTTTGTACAAAGACAAAGGGAGCAAATTTATCGCCATTGCCTATCCTGTTAGCACCGAGGAGGAGGTCTCAGTGATCCTTGGTGAGGTAAAACAGCAATACCATGATGCCAGGCACCATTGTTATGCCTGGGTATTGGGAAACCAACAGGAAAAACATAAGTTCAATGACGACGGGGAACCTTCGGGAACAGCCGGGAGACCGATTTACGGGCAAATACTTTCAGCAGGTCTTACAAATGTTCTCATTATCGTGGTCCGTTATTTCGGAGGCACAAAACTGGGAGTAAGGGGTCTTATTAATGCTTACAAAGGGGCTGCAAACGAAGCCATTCAAAACAATAAAATCATAACCAAAACCGTCAGAGATCATTATCGGATCCACTTCGATTATTTATCCATGAATGATGTGATGCAAATTTTGAAAGCGTATGACCTTCCACAAAATGCCCACAATTTTGAAATGAAATGCAAGCTTGACTTTTCAGTCAGAAAATTAAATTCCAAAGAAGTATTAGGTAAACTTGAGAAGATCAATGACATAGAAATTCAATACCTATTTACCAAATAATTAAAAAAAATTCTTTTAAAAAATCTCGTTCAGAAGGTTGTTTATTATGCGAAATAAGCTTAATATTGTGTGGCGTTTTTCCAAAACCAAATTCATATTCAGATTATGTCTATCAACCGAAACACCAGGATCGGTGGTGTATTTTTTGTACTCTTACTCTTTTTAATCTCTTGTGGACCAAGCCGGGAGCCGGTTTATGTTGAAGGAGAGGTTTATACGATAGATCCTGTGACTATTCCTGAAAAGGATATAGAGATCGATTCCATAATTGCCATTTATCGTTATGATCTTGAGCAGGAAATGTCGCAGGTGCTTTCATATTCGGATCAAACCATGACCCGGGGAACTCCTGAAGGTTTACTGAACAACTTTGTTGCCGACCTGGTGTTCGACATTGGCCGGGAAATTTACCAGGCTGATCAACCGATCGATTTTTGCCTGCTGAATTACGGCGGCTTACGTGCACCGATTCCGCAAGGTCCGGTAACCATGTCCCATGTTTTTGAGCTGATGCCTTTTGAGAACGAAATGGTGGTTATTACGTTAAGTCCGGAAAAAACACTTGAGCTGTTTGATTACCTGGCTGCTTCAGATGTCGGGATGCCGGTATCCGGGATCAGGATAAAGCCAGATGACGGCGAAGTACAGCAGGTTACGATCGGTGGCCGGGAGTTCAATCCTGAAAGAAACTACCGTGTACTCACCTCCGATTATCTGGCCGGCGGTGGCGACAACATGACTTTCTTTCTGGAGCCTATTGAATATGAGTATCTGGGATTAAGGATCAGGGATGCCATCATTAAACATTTAAAAGAAAAGCAACAGCAAGGTTTATCCATTAAAAGCCGTCTTGACGGACGAATCAGCAATTGATTATGCAACAATTTGACAGAAGAAGTTTTCTTAAAACAATTGGCGTTGCGGGTGCTGCGACGCTGACCGGACTTCCTGCCCTGGCTTTGCGCGATACCGGAATAGAACAGCTTACCATCCTTCACACCAACGACACCCATAGCCGGATCGACCCGTTTCCAGATAACGATCCCAACTTTCCGGGTCAGGGTGGTTATGCCAGGCGCTCGCATCTTATTAAAATGATCAGACAGGAAAATCCAAACCTTCTGCTTCTTGATGCCGGGGATGTTTTCCAGGGTACACCCTACTTCAATATCTATGGGGGAAAAGTGGAGCTCAAGCTGATGAGCAAAATGGGATATGATGCCGCCGCATTCGGCAATCATGAATTTGACAATGGCATGGATGGTTTCCTGGATGTCCTCCCCCATGCAGATTTTCCCTTTCTGGTTGCCAATTACGATTTCAGCAAAACCATCCTGAAAAATAAAATCAAAGACTACATCATTAAAGAAAAAGATGGAAAGAAAATAGGTATTTATGGATTGGGGATCCAGTTTAAAGGACTGGTAAGCAGCGCCATGTATGGTGATACCATTTTTATTGATCCGATTGAGAAGGCGAGAGAGGTTGAAGATGTTTTATGGAGAAAACACCGGTGCGATCTGATCATTTGCCTATCACATCTCGGTTTTGATTATGAGGATGACCGGATCAGCGATACCATGGTGGCCGCAAATACAAAACATACCGATATTATCATTGGAGGACACACCCACAGTGTGCTGGATCCTCCCGTTCAGGTTCAAAATCAGTTAAATAAAAGCGTTAATATTGCTCAGGCAGGCTACGGGGGTGCCTACCTTGGCCGTTTGGATGTTTTCTTCAACAAAAGGGATCATCAAAATTTCATCGAATCATATACAACAAAAATTTAACCTATGCAATAGCCTAATAATTTTTTTATTCACTTTTTTTGGCTAATATTTGTTGAAAACTATTTTCAAAAAAAGCGGAAAACGCAACCATTGGTAATCAGATCGAAAGCATTTTATTTCAATAATACTTTTTAACAGAACAAAACGAATGGAGAAAGGATACGAAAAGGTATGGTCGGGATGTTTGGCAGTGATCAAGGACAATATCAGTCCGAACAGCTATAATACCTGGTTTGCCCCCATCAGGCCTGTTCGTCTCAGGGAG
>SKTA01000132.1 GCA_007122745.1 Bacteroidales bacterium | reverse complement strand
TTGTCTTTTGCAGCGCAATCGGGAAAACCACATAATCCGCATACTTTCAAACCCAGGGATGCGATCTTCGTTCCAATTAAAACAACAGCCTGAGCTGAATTCAGAATATTCGCGGCATCGCGCTCAAAAATATGATAGTCCTCTTTTTGTCCAATCTCCTGTGAAGCTTTTGCCAATTCCTGAATGTCGTTTCCTGTAATTATGGACATTCCCAGGTTATTCACCCCACGACCCTTGGGGGCAGTGCGGGCTGCAAGGATCATGTGCTTTGCCACATTAAGCAAAGCTTCATATTGCATCTCATTCTCGTTTATTACTGCCATTTGATAAGTGAATTTAGGAAAAATCTGCAAATTTCGCGATGCTGCCAATGAAATGCAGGGGCACCATCGTTTCTTCATTCCCCTCTTTTTTATTAACGATCATCAGTTCAACAGCACTTTTACCGGCTTGTAAAGGCCTAATGCTTGCATCATTCCGATGCAGGAACATAAGCACATCAGACATTTCGTTCAGAAATGCCGGGAATGTACTTAAAGAATGGTCCGATTCAGGTTTCGCACCATTAACAGGTCCTGTTATCTGTGTAAAGAGCAATACAGGCAAGTTGATATCATGAGCCATCTCCCTGAGTTTCTCCATAATCCCGGACAGATGTACCGGTCGATCCAATCTGCCTTCATCTGATGAGGTAAGCAGTTCCAGATAGTCGATGATGATGACATCAACAGCATGCATCTTTTTTAACTGTTTTGCCTTCAATGACAGCGACTCAACCGGTAATGCAGGCGTATCGTCAATAAAGATCTTTGCTTTGGCAATATTGCTTAAAACCGAAAGCATGTGGTCTTTCTCACTGTCTTTAAAGCCACCGGCATGAAGTTTATCTAACGACATACCGGTCTCACTCTCAATCAACCGGTTAGTGATCTTAATATTGGACCGTTCGGAGGAAAAGATCGCAACGGAGTAGTCGTCTTTGATCGCCATGTTGTTGGATAAGGACAATAAAAAAGCGGTTTTACCCATTCCGGGTTTAACCGCGATCGTATATAATTGTCCGTTTTTAAATCCACCCAACTTTTTATCAAGCTCTTTAAAGCCTGAAGGCACATAACCGGATTTCAGCTTGCTGCCAAAATTTTTTCTGAGGGTTTGGTTTACCAGCTCACGCATGCTGGCAAACCCCAAACCCTCCGGCTGCTCTGTGATTTCTAATGTGTTTTTATCCATAGCATCGGAGTTTATGTTAAGAAAAATTATTTAACTCATGCGAAAACAATCAGTTTGTGAATATAAACATTTTTTTCAATCTGTCAATTGAACTTTTGTTAATAATTTTCGTTGAATGTGTGATTTGGAGTTTCGACTCTTTTAAAAGCAAAAATAACAAACCACTTATGAACATCATCCGCTATTCCATCAATGATCTGGAGAAACTTACCGGAATCAAGGCGCATACCATCAGGATGTGGGAAAAGCGGTATGACATTATCTCCCCGCAACGTACCCAAACAAACATCAGGTATTATGATAACGAGGACCTGAGGAAGCTGCTCAACATTAGCACACTGAACAAGCACGGACACAAAATTTCAAAAATTGCCCGGATGAATGAGAAAACCATCAGGGAGAAGGTTATGGATATTAACGGTGCCAATGGCGATCATGATGTGATGATCAACAACCTCATCGTTGCCATGATCTCTTTTAGTGAAGAATCGTTTGAACATATCCTGAATTCGGCAATCCTGAAGTTTGGTTTTGAGCAAACTGTTATTAAGGTGTTGTATCCGTTTCTTGAAAAGATTGGCGTTTTATGGCAGGTAGGCTCCATCAATCCGGCACAGGAACATTTTATCGTCCATCTCATACGGCAAAAGATGATCATTGCAATTGACGGCCAGCAGAAACCGCCTTCCGAAAGTTCAAAATCCTTTCTGCTGTTTCTCCCTGAACAGGAATTCCACGAATTGGGTCTTTTGTTTTACAGCTTCATTTTGAAGAAAAACGGTTATCATGTGATTTACCTGGGTCAGTCGGTTCCATTTTGTGACATTGAGGAGGTTGTCAGGGTAAGAAATATCGATTTCCTACTAACCTACTTTGTTGCTTCAATGAATAAACAGGAACTGCCAGAGTACATTCAAAATTTATCAACCTCCTTCCCCGATAAAAAAATCTTCATTACAGGTCAACAAGTTCGTGATGAAACCATTAAGCTTCCGGATAATATCATTCTTGTTAAAAACGCAGAAGAACTCAAGGAGTTGTTGAATAGCTAATTGGTTGATTGGTTGATTGGCTAATAAAACAGAATAATCGAAAATCGACAATTGATAATCGAAATTCGCCCCCCTTTCCAGTTTCCGGCATCAATTCCTGCGACCCCTTTTTGTATAATGGAAATATGATTTATTCCCAGATTGATTTAACAATACTTAAACGGCTTAATGGGGTATTTGTGCATTTTATTGCGTATTTTTGTTCTATTAAATGCATTTAACGTGTCGCTAATTAGTGTTTTTACTATATTAATTTTGTTAAAAAATTAAAAAAAACTTGGAGTCTATGTTTTTTTGTTTAAATTTGCTATAACATTATTAAACAACATTAAAATCTATTGACTCATGACAGCACTAGAATTCAACTACAAGCTTATGGGATTGCAAAACAACCTGAAGTATTTTGCCTATACCCTTACTTCCAATTATGAAGATGCACAGGATTTGGTGCAAGAGACCTATCTGAAAGCTTTGACTAACAGAGACAAGTTTGCAGACAACACCAACCTTAAGGCATGGACTTTCACCATCATGAAAAACACCTTTATTAACAACTACAGACAAAATGTGCGCAACAACACGATTTTAGACAAAACCGATGATCTGTATTTCCTGAATCTGTCGAAGGAAAGCAGCATTGGGCTGCCAGACTCTGACTATTCGGTGAAGGAGATACAAAGAGTGATCACCAGTGTTACACCAGAACAAAGAAAGCCTTTTGAGATGTATAATCAGGGTTTCAAGTATAAAGAGATTGCTGATAAGCTGAACCTGTCAATCGGCACTGTTAAAAGTCGCATTTTCTTTACACGCAAGAAGCTGATGGAAGCACTTAAAGAGCAATAAAAAAACTGTCAACAGATCACACTATATATTTTCCATTTCTTTTGGCGCAGTGTTCTTTTGATCACTGCGCTTTTTTTGTAAATATATCTCAAGGAACAAACCATTTTTTTTGTAATTATTCCCGTTGGACATCAAGAAAGAGTAACCGGCTCACCTTCCTGAAACCGGCTGCCGTCTGGCAGGCAAGTTTCCGAATGAAAAAATTTCCCGTACATTTGCATCGAAATAGCCTGCAAAGTTTGTCATCATGCGTGTGTTTAAGTTTGGCGGTGCTTCTGTGAAAGATGCTGATTCGGTGAAGAATGTTGTCCGGATCATCAGGAAGCATCATGGCAATACTCCCCTGGTATTGGTCATCTCTGCAATGGGAAAAACAACAAATGCATTGGAACAGCTTTGCAGTCTGTTCATGGAAGGGAAACGCGAAGAGATGCTTCAAATCTTTGAGCAGATCAAAGTGATGCACCTTTTAATTGCAGATGGATTATTTGAAAAAAAGTCTGACCCTGTTTTTAACATCCTTGAACAATCCTTCTATCAGCTATATTATTACATAAGCGAAGCTCCGGGCAAGAATTACAATTATGAATATGACCGTATTGTTTCTACCGGAGAGATCGTTTCGACCCAGATTGTAAGTGCATATCTACGGAAAAGCGGGCTCAGCAACCGGCTTTTCCCGGCCCAGAAGCTGATAATCACCGATGCACACTTTCGTGATGCGCAGGTAGACTGGATCGTTTCTTCACGTGCCATACAGGAACAACTGATACCCTTCCTGAAACAGAAGCATGATCCGGAACGTCCCCCATTGGTTGTCACACAAGGTTTTCTCGGAGGAACACCGCAAGGGTTCACCACAACACTGGGCAGGGAGGGATCGGATTATACCGCAGCAATCATTGCATACGCCCTTCAGGCCAAAGAGGTTGTTATCTGGAAGGATGTTCCGGGACTTTTGAATGCGGATCCAAAATTTTTTGACAATACACTCTTATTAAACAACATCTCCTATCAGGAAGCGATCGAGCTTGCGTATTATGGTGCCACTGTCATCCATCCAAAAACACTAAAGCCGCTGCTCAGTAAAAATATCCCCTTGAAGGTCAAGTCATTTTACAAACCTGAGTTACCCGGGTCACTGATTAATGAAAACGTGGATATAGACAAGTTGACACCATCCTATATTTTTAAGTTTAAGCAGGTGCTGGCATCCATCTTCCCAAAAGATTTCAGTTTTATTGCTGAGCAAAATCTTGCAAGAATCTTTGCCGATTTCGCTAAGCACAATGTAAAGATCAACCTGATGCAGAGCTCTGCACTCAGCTTTTCGGTCTGCTTTGACATGGATAGAATTAAAACCCCGGCACTGCTTCGCGACCTGCAAAAGAACTTCAATGTAAAACACAACACCGACATGGAGCTGATAACCGTGAGGCATTATGAAAAAGCCGGAATTGAGAACCTGTTAAAGGGTCGGGAAGTGCTCCTGGAACAAAAAAGCCGGACCACATTGCAAATGGTGGTCAAGTCAGCCTAAAAACAGAACGTTTCCGACGATAGCACCATCAATTTCCTGCACGTTCTTCAAAAGACTGCAAAAAGGAACTGTCGACATTCTGACAACCCCTGCCCACTTTATCTGTTGTAAACTCGGTATAATAATGGGGGTTTAATTGCGGGTCTCCTGAATACTTCACAGGAATTTGCAGCCTTTGTCCGGCAATCAGGCTACCCTGACTTCCGAAACGTCCGGAATTGGGCGGATGATTTCTAATGAACCAGGAGCAAACGCTAAATTGCGAATAGATCCTTCCCCATGTGTCTCCACTTCTGACCGTATAGGATATATCCCCAGGTAAGGCAACCGGTTCATCAACCTCTTGAGTTAACTCTTCAGCCACCTCGTCAGGCACATGAATGCTTTCCTCCGGTCCGGCCTCATGCTGCGGCATGGAAATGGAAACCGGTGGGTGGGGGTTATAAATAAAAAGATCATATATAAAATAGAATACAGCAAGCAATCCCAGCGCCAAAAAAAACATTTTCAGCATGTTAACAGGCTTGTTCTTCCGTGTTTTATTTGTATTCGTTCGAGGCATTTCTTCAGGCTGTTTGGGCTGCGATGATACCTGATCCTTTTTATCTGCTGACATGATTCTTTCTTTATGGCTAACTGCATGAAAACGCAATATGATCAAAGCACCTGATTGCGGAACCATGTCCGGATAAGGATGGCGCAGGATTCGGGTCACCTTTGTTTGTAAAGGCATGGAGTCTTTCAATATTCGTTTTGTTGCCTTGGTATGGATGCACTTACCCACGTTGCCCGCAGAAAGGATCAGCTTGTCGCCGTTTACAGGCTTCAGCGCAGATTGGCAATTTGACATGGGTTCAATAATCGGTTGTTCCCCAAGTAAAACTTTTTTGGTTTCCTGATCCAGGTCATCTTTAATACCGGTAACCGACTGTTTGTCATTCCAGGTGAGCCAATGTATCCGTTTGCCGGTGAACAAATACAATCCTACGTCTCCAATCCAGGAATAAAAAACCTGCTCATCACTGTATAATAAACAAAGACAGCTGACACCCTTCGCCGCAGCACCCTCTTTTTTATAATGCTGATAGACATAGCCACTTGTATAGATCAGTGCGTTTTTTGTAACATCCGCATTACACTCTTCAGGTTCATGCTCCATATAGTAACGGATCCGTTGGAGTACAACCTCACACAGCTCTGACGGCTGATCCTGTCCGGAACCATGGCCCGTAACTACTACGAAAGCGTGGCCAAGTGGCGTTTCAAACGTATCCTGACAATGAACACCACCGCTTTCGGATTTACCCGGTTCAGTGTGTGCAGCATATTCAAACGTATTGAATTTTTTTGTGGTCATGATACACAGGGTTTATTTCGCATAAACAACAAAAATACGTCCTTTTTCCATAATAAAAAAAACAGCATGCGGGTCGGGGCTTTTACAAACCAATACCGGCCTGTTTAGTGATTTGCACAAAAGTGGCCACATCAAGGCGCTCAGGACGTTCACCCGACAGTTGATCCGGCAATTCCTTCCAATTGACCTGCATCCCTTTCAATGAATTGCGTAAAGTCTTTCTCCTTTGGTTGAATGCCGTTTTTACAACAGTAAAAAACAATTTCTCATCACACCCAAGAAACACATTCTCCTTACGTAAACAGCGGATTACGGACGACTTAACTTTCGGAGGGGGAATAAAAACGTGCGGTTCAACATCAAACAACAACTTCACATCATAAAATGCCTGCATCAATACACTAAGGATCCCATACTGTTTAT
>SKTA01000244.1 GCA_007122745.1 Bacteroidales bacterium | reverse complement strand
TTTAGATAAAAATAACGCACGGGTGGTTTATATGTCATTATAATTGTAATGTTTTATGAAGTATAAGTGTTTTTCTGAGATGCCGGTTTGGAGAATGTCGTTAGGCTTGTCAAAAAAGGTTTTTATGCTGACCTCCGGTTTGCCCCGGGTTGAAGATTATGGACTGAGTTCCCAATTAAGGCGTTCGGCGAACAGCATCTCGGCTAACATCGCTGAGGCTTATGGTCGCAGGGGTCTTAAAGACAAATCAGTGTTTTACATTGTTTCGCGAGGATCTGCCTATGAAGTAAAAAGTCATCTTTTGTATGGTGAAACAGTTGGCTATTTTAAAGAGGACACTGTTGGCGACTTACTTTCGGGCTACGCAACCATTATCCACGAACTGAACAAAATTCTAAAATCATTTCAGAACCAATCAAAAAACCCTTCTCAAGCTTATTCTCAATCTTAACCTCAACCTCAACCTCTGCCTACGGCTTCGCCCCCTCAGTCCCACGGGAGTGGCCGGTAATTTGTTTTCCCCCGAAAGGGGTCTGATTAGAAATAAAATCAAAAATACAAATAAGCGGCGTATGGGACATCGGAAATTTTAAGGATTTTGCCGTTTGTCCGTTGTTTTTTTGGGGAGAAAGAAATATTCAACCCAGACGACCCAGATCAGGAAAAGCATTGCGCAAAAGAACGGACGGAAAATGAAGTCGTGAAAGAGGTCCCAGCGGTGGGGGATGTTTACGAATACGATGGTTAGTCCGACGATGCGGGACACACCGATGATGTGGACGATCACCAGGCCTGTGGGAATGAACCAGGTTTTGTGTTTCCACGAACCGAAAAAGATGAGCATCAGCACCAGGAAGTGCATCAGCCCCTTGGTCGGCGAACAGGTTTCATCCACCAGGATCCTTCCATAACCGGGGAAGGTGATGAAAAAACCATGTTGTATAAAGTCATACTTGATGAGGTGTTCTGGCACCCATACACTATGACTGTATAGCATCTGCTGCAGCAATACCCACAAGTGGTTTTAGGCTGCATTGGTGATCAGCGGCAGACACCACCCTGCGTTAAGCGTTGTTTTTATCCACAAATTTGCACAAATTATTTCTTCTCCTGCTGGCGCAGATTTGTAATCCCTGCCAAATCCGAACATGGACAGCCCAAGTGCTGTCCGTACCACTATGCTTGTTGTAAAAAAATGCAGGCCGGACTTGGCCGGCCTGCACATCTTTCTTTTTTCTTCGAGCTTCCAACTTTTTATATTTCGGTGCACAGGTCAAGCCCTGTGCCTGCAGGTGGATTAACCTTAATCATCGTTTAAACAGAAACAAAACCTTATACCCGACCTCTGCGAGGGTGTAAAGGATGCGGCGGTTGATTTTCTGAAAACGTCCGTGATTGACAGACATGCCGCCAAACTCCTTTTTGAAATCCCGGACGCCATAGGGCACCTCCGGCCGGCCCATTCCCAAGAAGTCGAATGATGGGATGTTGTTGTTTGCAGCAAACTCCATCGCTGCCCAGGTTGACAGCACACTAGGGTAAATCCGTTGTTTCTTGTATTCCTGATCCAAACCGCAGGCATACCATTCGTGCATCGAATGGTTGTTTTTTAGCACGCAAACAGACCCTCCGATAATTTGGTCATTATGTCCTACCAGAAAAAATCGGACAGCAGGTTGGTGCACGGGACTTTGAGAACCTTTTTCTTGTTTGCCTTCAGGCCGTGCAAGGTGATGAAGCGCCAGGAAAAAATCCTTCCCCGGAAGGGGCTTTTTGACTTTGGTTTGATAATGTATCTTGAGCATGTCATAAAAGTCGCTAACCTGTTTTATGGTTGGATGATTTATGATTGTTGCCCCGTTGTCAAAACTCATCCTTACCTGCCTCCGGCGGTTGTTGGTCATCTCCTTCCAGGCTTTTTCTGCCGCCGTTGTATCGACCAGCAGGTTAAGGCGGTCTTGCCACTTGTAGCCCATCTCTCTGAAAAGGGGTTTCATGTCGTCCAGATCAAAGCTGTTTCGAAACCGGGTAAATATCGACCTCTTTTTTACCCGTGTATGAAGGCCTTCAAGCAGCAGCTTAAGAATCAGTTCCTGCTGCAGACGTGTGCCCGGGGCCATTGGCGGACCACCGTCAACAAGTGTCCGGCTTGTCAGCAGACTGTAAAGGTTGCCAAAGGGCTTCAATAGCAGGTTTTTTGGCGGTGGTTCGTGAATGATCACGGCCAACAAGGAACCGGCAATGCTTTCGGCACGGGTTTCCGGACTTTCATCCTGACCGAAGGTGTCGCGGGTGCTTGTTTGGAATGTCGTTTTGGTGTTTCCGGTTCTTATGGCACCCGGATCCTTCATCCCCTCCTCCTTAACAGCGAGCAGCAACACCCAGTCCGCTTCCGGCCAGCGGTCGATCAGATCCATATAGGCTGCTGACTGGAAAAAAGAGGCTTCCGGGTGGTTGTCGACGAAGTGGCAAAACGCATCAAATAACTTCCCGGAAGGATGATTGATATGTATTAAGGTTAAGGTAGAGATTGTGATTAAGATTTATTTGTTGATTTCATATAAAATAAGCTCCTTATGAACGTGAAACATCATACCAAAATTGTTGCCATCGGGGTCATTGTGTTTCAGACCGCTCTGATCCTTTGTGCCAAGGAATTCATAGACGATGGCTTGAAGCAAGCGTGGCTTGTCGGTGAAACGCAAGTAGCCGCCCCACAGTCCGTCGGGAAAATTCTGCCGGCGCAATCCGGAGCCATCCTCAAAGACATCCTGCTTGTATAATGATGCAAAAATGATTGTGTTTTTATCAAGCATGATACCGACACGGTAATCACCAATTTTAATTCGGAAAGAATGATTCGCTCCTTTCAATTTTTTTATATGTTTCAATGATGAAAGGGTTTCTGCAACAGATTCAATAACTGAAAGCAGTTTTTTTTCGAATTCGCATATCCTTGCACGAATCGACTTGTTTTTTTGAATTTTTGTGTGAATGCCGTTTGCACCGGGTTAATCTTCCTTTAAGCTTTTCAGAAAACCTTCTTTTTCTGTATCATTGATTAAACCGGTATTTAAGCCTTGTTGTATAGAAAGGATAATCCCTATCTCTTCCACTTCTTCGGAAGAGAGCTTTCTGGCTTTGAAGTTCAGCTTGCGGGCAAGCTCCATTAAAAGCTTTGAACTGTAGTTCGCCCCAACCAATTAACCAATCATCCAATTAACCTTACTATATTTGCAGACAAATCTCTCGGATATGACAACGGCAAACTTTGCATTGATCGGTGCGGCGGGATACATCGCACCGCGGCACATGAAGGCTATAAAGGATACCTGGAACAACCTGGTGTGTGCCCTTGACCCTTACGATGGCGTTGGGATTATGGACAGCTATTTTCCGGAAGCGGACTTTTTTACCGAGCCGGAACGGTTTGACCGTGAGCTCGACAAGCTGCGGCGGCTGAACCAAAACAAGGTGGATTACGTCAGCATTTGCTCACCCAACTACCTGCACGATGCGCACATAAGGATGGCAGTCAGAAACGATGCCCACGCGATCTGCGAAAAGCCGATTGTGCTGAACCCCTGGAACCTTGACGCTCTCTGCAAGCTGGAGGAGGAGAGCGGCAAGCACATCTATACCATCCTGCAGCTGCGCCTCCATCCCACCATCAAAAAATTAAAGGAACAAATTGAAAAAGGACCGAAAGACAAGGTGTACGACATCGACCTGAAATACATCACCAGTCGCGGACGGTGGTACCATTTTTCCTGGAAGGGGGACATCCAGAAGTCGGGCGGTGTGGCCACGAACATTGGCATCCACTTCTTCGACATGCTGGGATGGGTGTTTGGCGACTTGAAAGGTCTCGAGGTACACGAAAAGACGGCCGAGCGCGCCGTCGGCTACCTCGAATACAGCCAGGCACGGGTGAACTGGTTCCTGAGCATCGACAGCAAGGACCTGCCACCGGCAGCCGTGCAAGGGAACAAACGCACCTACAGAAGCATCACCATCGAAGGGCAGGAACTGGAATTCAGTGAGGGCTTCACAGACCTGCATACCGAACTCTACAGGGAGATCCTTGCCGGCCGTGGCTTCCGCGTCGAAGAGGCCCGCAAGAGCGTGGAAATTGCACAGAGGATAAGGAAGATCTGAGAGCTGGGAACTGAGAGCTGACTGCGAAGACGCGAAGATGAGACTTAAGCGAAGAGGCGACTTAAGTGAAGACGAGATATCAACCATTCAACCAATCATCCAATCAACAAATAAACCAATAATCAAATCAACCAATCAACCAAATGAAAATCCTCATTACCGGAACGGCCGGGTTCATCGGGTTTCACTTGGCCAACGCTTTGCTGGCTGAGGGACACACCATTACCGGCATCGACAACATCAACGATTATTACGATCCGCAGTTGAAGCGGGACCGGCTGAAAAACGCGGTGAAGCGGTATGATTTTCACCAGATGGACCTGGCCGACCGCGAAGGGATCCTGAAGCTGTTCCGTGAAGGGCAGTTCGATTATGTGGTTCATCTGGCGGCACAGGCAGGCGTACGCTACTCACTCACCAATCCGCAGGCCTACGTGGATGCCAACATCACCGGTTTCCTGAACATCCTGGAAGCCTGCCGGGCACACCCCGTGAAACACCTGGTGTATGCCTCCTCAAGTTCTGTGTACGGAAAGAACACCGAAATGCCCTTTTCTGTCGCACACAACGTGGATCATCCGGTTTCACTTTATGCCGCTTCCAAGAAAAGCAATGAGCTGATGGCCCACACCTACAGCCACCTGTTCCAGATGCCGGCCACCGGATTACGGTTTTTTACCGTTTACGGACCGTGGGGCCGTCCCGACATGGCCCTTTTCCTGTTTACGAAGGCGATCCTGGCAGGCAAACCGATCCAGGTGTTCAACGAAGGGCAGATGATGCGCGATTTCACTTACGTGGATGACATCGTGGAGGGGATCAAACGGGTGATGCTGAAACCGGCGGTTCCCAATGCCCTATGGACCGGCAAGGACCCCGATCCGGCCACCAGCGACGTGCCTCACCGCACCTATAATATCGGTCGCGGACAACCGGTTCGTCTCCTCGACTTCATCGCCGCACTGGAAAAAACCCTCGGTATGACAGCCGAAAAACAGATGTTTCCAATGCAGCCCGGCGACGTCCCAGCCACCTGGGCCGATACCGAAGCCCTTGAACAAGACACCGGCTACAAACCGGGAACCTCCGTTGAGGAAGGTATCAAACGGTTTGTGGAGTGGTACAGGGGGTATTATGGGTGATTTGCAAATTAGCAGATTTGAAGATGTGCAGATTAGCAGATTTGAAGATGTGAAGATGTGCAGATTAGCAGATTTGAAGATGTGAAGATGTGCAGATTTGAAGATTTGAAGATAGAGAAAATTAGGACTTAAGGGACGTAAGAGACTTTAGGGACTTAAAGGAATGGAAAAATGAAATTTGTGTGAATTTGTGGACAATAACAGTGAACGGTAAACAGTGAACAGTAAGCAGTAAACGCTTAACACTAAACGAAAAAAGTAATATCAATTGCAATCATCTTTAGCTGACAGAAAAGGAGCAATGCTTCCCCCCAGCTTTTCCACCAGTTGTGTTGCTTCCTGAAAATGACTGTCAAGCTGTGAGGGGTGGTGTGCATCGGTGTTGACCATAAGCGGAATGTTGCGATCGCGGCACTTTTTGATGATGGGGATGTCGGGATAGTAGGTGCTGGTTTTGCCAGTATAAATGCCGCGGGTGTTGACCTCCACGATGGTGCCGGAATCTTTGATGGCATCAAGAAGCCGGTCAATGGCTCGTTGGTGCCAGTTCTCATCGGGATCAAACAATTCACCCTGGTTGTGCATGTTCACCTTGTCCATGTGGCCGATGATGTCAGGCTTTTGGGTGCTGACCATTTCGGTTTGTTGGTCATAATAGGCCGTTGCAGCCAGCCGGGCATCGCCGTTAAAGATCTCCCTTATCCCTTTCAGGTATCCTTCGCGCGGACCATCAATGAACCAGATATCTTTTGAGTCGCGACTGCCGGGTTTCATCACCAGGTGAACCGAGCCAATGCAGTAGTCCAGACCCCATTCCTCCTTCATTTTCCGGAAATCATCCGTATGGCCGGGCAAGTAATCCATTTCCATTCCAACATAGATGTTTAGCAGTTGCTTGTATTGCTCTTTCAGCCGTTTGGCTTCCGCCAGGTACTCCGGCAGTTTTTCCTTCGGAAGGCTCCAGGCGTTCTTAAAGGGGAGGGGTACGTGTGCCGAAAAGCCCAGGGTTGTCAACCCTTTCTCAATGGCTGCAAGGACGTATGCCTCCAAGGGCTCTTTGCCGTCGTCGTAATGGGAGTGGGTATGGTAGTTGTACATAACAATGGGTTCGTTGTTCTTTGTTCGTTGTTCTTTGTTCGTTGTTCTTTGTTCGTTGTTCGTTGTTTGTTGTTCGTTGTTTGTTGTTCGTTGTTTGTTGTTCGTTGTTTGTTGTTCG
>SKTA01000001.1 GCA_007122745.1 Bacteroidales bacterium | reverse complement strand
GTTCCAAGAAACAAACCCGGGGAAATTTCGTAGATGAGTCCTATTTCGGCAAGAAAAGTGCCGGTCCGGCCATATCCTTCTGCAATACTTGTATACAGATAACTTAGTTGTACACCGGTTGAGAGTTTTTCTCCAAAAGGTCGGGCATAAGCAATCCCCGCTTTGCTTTCCGAATAAAATTCGGTTCCGAAGTATTGCATGGAAACTCCCAGGTTACCTCCTGCTGCGGGAATGATAGCGGCCACGGATGCATCAACCAGTTCAGCCATCATGTAGCGGTTTCCGGCAAACATGCCTGCTGCTATGGTTTCAATACCGATTATGCCGGCCTGGTTGTGGCTGATGGCCCAGAAGTCATGCAGGGCAACTGTTGCATTTGCCATTGCCGCTGCCCGCGAGCCGGATAAATGATTGTCAGCCGCCGCTAAAGATAGCGATTGAAGAAGGCATAATGTAACGGGAAATAGGTAATATGATTTCATTGGCGTATATTTTACGCCAAAGTAATTATAAAATAAAATTAAAAACAAATTAATAAAGACAAAAAACTGTTATCGGAATTATTTAACAGCTATTGTACCCGAAAACGGAACTTTGCCGATTTTAAATCTTCGTTGGCTTTGATCACTTTTTGTTTTAGGTCTTTTTTGAATTGCAGCAAACGGCTTTTTATGTTTTCATCCGATTGGGCGAGAATTTGCGTGGCGAGGATGGCGGCATTTTTTGCTCCGTCGAGTGCAACTGTTGCTACCGGGATTCCGGCGGGCATTTGCAAAATCGATAAAATGCTGTCCCACCCGTCGATCGACAAGGAGGAGCGCACCGGGACACCAATGACAGGCAAAATGGTGCCGGCTGCGATGACACCCGGAAGGTGTGCTGCACCCCCAGCACCGGCAATAATCACTTTGATGCCACGTTCGTGAGCCTTTTCGGTAAACTCCATTACACGTTCGGGTGTTCTGTGCGCCGACAGTGCATTGATCTCGAAGGGGATCTCCATTTCATCAAAAAATTTAGCGGCCTGTTCCATTACCGGCATGTCGGACGTACTGCCCATGATGATGCTTACATTAGGTTGCATATGATTTTGTGTTTAGGGGTTAATGCGTCACAAAAATACGTTTTTCCATAAAACCTCATTTATCGAAAAATCACTATATTCGCATATCATAAAAATTTTATACCATGAAGCCACTTTCTCTATTCAATCAAAATGCATTGCTGTTTTTTCTGCCATTTGTTTTAATTGCCATTGCATTGATTTTTACACATTGTACAACCGCGGACTCTGAAAAGGAACTTACAGACCTTCAGGAGCGTGCTCTGACATTTACGGAACCACTTACCGCCGATGCATTTCTTGATGGGATGAATCGCTCAGAAGAATTGATTGACTTAGGAAAGATGCTTTTTTATGAGCCCCGTTTGTCGAAAAGCGGACTGATCAGCTGCAACACCTGTCACAACATGGCTACATTTGGTGTGGATCAGTTGCCTGTTTCGATCGGACATATGTGGCAGAAAGGTCCGCGCAATGCGCCAACTGTTCTGAATGCCGCGCTGCATACCACCCAATTCTGGGATGGCAGCGAACCCGATGTTGAATCACAGGCGCTCATGCCCATTTTGGACGAACTGGAAATGGCCGCAACCCGTGAGCATGTATTGGCAGTTTTACAGTCCATGCCTGAATATGTGGAACGCTTTCAGCATGCTTTCCCCGATCAGGATGATCCGCTGGTTTATGAAAATGTTGGTGTTGCCATAGGTGCTTTCGAGCGGATATTGCTGACCCCTTCCCGCTTTGATAACTTTCTCCGCGGGGATGCAAATGCCCTCACATCTGCAGAAATACGAGGACTGAGAACTTACATTGACACAGGTTGCCATTCCTGTCATGGCGGTCCGGCCTTGGGCGGACGCACATTCTCGATGTTTCAGACACCCGCAGAACTGGCTTCAGGTGAAAGTGACTTAGGTAGGTTTGATGTTACGGGGAATGAACTGGACAGACATGTATTCAAAGTTCCCTCTTTGCTGAATATCACGAAAACCTATCCCTATTTCCATGATGGGAGTGAGTGGAGCCTGGCTGAAACCGTTCGTGTGGTTGCACGTGATATGTTAGAGAGAGAGCTGACCGCTGAAGAGGTCGCTGATATTGTTGTGTTCCTGGGTGCACTCACCGGCGAAATCCCTGCTTACGCACTGGATCTGCCTCTACTGCCTCCATCAACGGCGGCAACACCGCGTCCGGTTTTTAATTAATTTCTGATCATGAATTTGTCCGATGAAGCTGTACGGCCACTGCAAAAGATGTTTCTTGCTGTGCCGCCTTCTTATGATTTTTTAAACCGTTTGTTAACGCTGCGCATGGATCAGTTATGGCGACGACGGGCTGCCCGTAAGATGCTGCAGGAACCTGTTGATCAGATATTGGACCTTTGCACCGGAACCGGAGATCTGGCCATTATGTTGCGTCGTTTGGCGGCACCCTCAGTGAAGATTCATGCACTGGACTACAGTACCACCATGCTGAAAGTAGCAAAAATGAAAATATCCAGACAAAAACAAACTCAAATTACTCTTGTGCAAGGTGATGCGGCATCCATGCCCTTTAAAGATGGTTATTTTGACGCTGTAGGTATTGCATTTGCTTTTCGAAACCTGACCTTTAAGAATCCGGACAGGGATCGGTTCCTTGCTGAGATCCGCAGGGTTTTAAAACCGTGTGGTCGCTTTGTCGCTGTTGAAACAAGCCAGCCGGAGAACAGATGGATCAGGGGGTTATATCATGGTTATATGCGTTTTGTCACCAAGCCGTTGGGTGGCAGGTTGTCAGGGCACCGCGGTGCCTATCACTACCTTGCATATTCAGCCATTCAATATTACAGAGCAACGGAGCTGAGGCAAATATTGATTGAGGCAGGTTTTTCAAAAGTAATTTACAAGCCGATGCTGTTTGGCATGGCAGCTCTCTGGGAGTGCCACGCCTGACAGCAAAGTAAAACGGTTACCGCATTGCTGACAATGCGCGATCAACTGCTTCAAACATCGGTTGGTTGCTGATCTGTTCGCCCACCGCTTCATCCATCCAGTGCTTCGGAGTCATATTCCCAATGGAGAAAATGCGCAACTCTTCTTCAGCAAAGCTTTTGCCCCTGATGTGGTCTTCAAGTTGGAACATGATCAATCTCCCGTAAGGATAATTTGAAAGATACAGTGGTGACTGGATCATGTGGGAATAAATTGAAAGCAGCGGGTTATCCCTTACGCCGAATACATCAGCGTAATAATCGTTCCAGATCTCTTTGGCTATCCTTATCACTGCCTCCTTGAGTTCTTGTGGTGTGGCATCCGGATTGTCATACATCCATTTCCAGACACCCATGTCGACCAGCGACACACCCATCATCTCATAATTATCCCAGAAAACATCAAGTACTTCAAGATGTTCCTGCATGGGATCCTGCTGACGGATGCCGAGGAACTCCAAATCGCGTCGCTGATACATGAAGGCAAGCGCTTCGGTGAATGCCGTGTTGGGAATTCCGTTAATGAAGTAGTTGTCAACAAAATGGGTGCTGATTGTTTGCTCTACATTGTGTCCAAACTCGTGGATGGCAATATTATAACCCTTGTAATCCATGCCGTTAGCGCCAATGCGGGTGCGTAGATGGGAAGGTTTGGTTCGCATGTTGGCCCTCCAGGCGTGTCCGGAGCCCCTGGCTGCGTCCACTTCAATCTTTCCGGCAATGAAGTCAGCCATTTCGCGCGTGTGTCCCAGTTGCCTTAGCATGCGTGGCAGATCACCGTTTAAGGCATCTGCATCTGGATATCTCCGCATGGTGATACGATCAAGTTCCTCTTCGGAAATGCCGCTTCTGGCTTTAAACCCATCGTACCAAAGGTCATACGGGCGAAGGTTCCTGCCCAGCCGTTCGCTGATTAGCCTGGCTGTTTCCCTGATAAGGGGTGAATCCGCATATTCCCGAAACAGTGCCTCCACCTCTTCCTGGGGAATCTCCATGCCGCTGTCGAAACTGCGCTTAATGTAAGTGTCGAGATTCGGATAGTAGGGATCCATCTGATGCAAGGCACGGAACACATTGAGCAGGTGTGCATATCTGCGGATGCCTTCTGGTTCAGGAGTTACCGGGTTTTCATCTTTCCACAAATCGTTTGTATAAGGGTTCCAGGTATAGTCTTCGTTATTAATCACCTGTTTAGGGATGTCTTGATTGATAATGTTCAGCATCACCTGGTAAAGCATCTCTTTCTTCTCAATACCACCCGGCTGACCGTAATTGGAACGTATTTCGTCGCGAACATTCCAGTGGGCTAACAGCTTCATCCCTTCCGGGAAGAGGGCCTCTCCGTCATTGTTGCGCAACTGGCCTGCGAAAATGTTGTATTCAGATATATACAGGCGTACATCGCTGCTAACTTGTCCATATTCCTGTGATAATCTTGGCGGAACCCTCGCGGTGAAATAATCACCTAAACGTGCATAACCCCATTCGCGCTTTGTCCACGAACCACCTAGTTCGTTTTTCTCATCAAGGGTGTAATGTGGGAAGTTAAGTGCAACCAGAAAAGCGATTTTGTTGTTGTACAGGTCGTCTGAAATGTGCGCTGCCGGACTGTAAGCCCCAAACATCTGATCAATGCGGTGAATGGGTCCGCGGTCTTCATGTATTTGCCGGTTTAACTCCAGGATGATACGGCTCATATAGCCAAAAAGATGTTCAAAATTGTGAGCGAGCCGGTCAAATACCTCATCCAGCTCATCCTGATCCGCAATGAAACTATGTTTGCAAAAGGTTTCAAAGTCCTGAACCGAACCGTCTCCGGCACGCCATAGGGAAGCGGTTTGACTGACCCCGCGGCGAATACGATCTGCATGTTCATCACCATGCTTGTCAATCAGCTGATTGATCACTTGCTCTAAGCTTGCATTGCTTATGGGACTGGTTTCGGCCCCTTCTGGTGCCGGACCACAGCCTGCAAACAAAAATAATACGAAAGACATCAATGCAATTTTTTTCATAATTATTGTGATTTTGTGAATGGTTTATTGGTTCAATACAGCAAAAGTAAAAGTT
Source organism: Bacteroidales bacterium (assembly GCA_007122745.1). Lineage (GTDB taxonomy): Bacteria > Bacteroidota > Bacteroidia > Bacteroidales > UBA7960 > PUPG01. Next base: position 1,431 of record SKTA01000001.1, on the reverse strand, counting down.
TTCTTTATATGTAAGCAAAAAGTGTGCATCGGGCATTACCGGTTCATGTTTTTATGTGTTTCAAGGCCTGAACAAAGACACACTTCAAGCTGTTTGTTCTTGTAAATAAACAAACAGCAATGAATACAAAGAATAAAAAGCTTCAGAAAGGAAAAAAGGGGCCATCAAAAAGCATTTTGCACAAGGCTTATGAACTGATGACCACTGCAATCGCGATGTCGGAGAAATATGAAGAGAAAAAGGAGGTCACGTCCACTTATGTGCACACCACCTCAAGGGGGCATGAGGCCATACAGCTTGCTGTATCCATGCAGCTGAAACCTCAAGATTGGTTGTCGCCATATTATCGTGATGACAGCATGATGCTTGGCTTCGGTTTAAATCCCAAGGATTTGATGCTGACATTGCTGGCAAAAAAAGATGAACCTTTTTCCGGTGGCAGGTATTATTATTCCCATCCTTCGCTTGACCGGGAAGACATGCCAAAAATCCACCATCAGTCCTCCGCCACGGGCATGCAAGCCATCCCCTCAACAGGCGTAGCGATGGGTTTGCAATACAAGGAAAAAGAGGGCCTCGCCGAAGACTTCAAGGGGCAAAACCCGGTTGTTGTCTGTTCCATGGGTGATGCTGCAACCACAGAGGGGGAGGTTTCAGAGGCATTTCAGATGGCTGCTTTGAAAAAGCTGCCCATCATTTACCTGATTCAGGACAACGAGTGGGATATTTCAGCGCATGCCGCCGAAACCCGGGCGCAGGACATATCCCAATATGCGAAAGGTTTTAATGGTATTGAAGTCCGGACAATTGATGGAAGCGACTTCGTTGCATCATATGAAACGATGAAGGAGGTCATTGCCATTGTGAGGAGGGAGCGTCGCCCTTTTTTGGTCCATGCAAAAGTTCCGTTGCTTGGTCATCACACTTCCGGTGTCAGAAAGGAATGGTACCGGGATGACCTGGATGAGCATGCAAAACGTGATCCTTATCCGAAATTAATAAAAGCACTCCTGAACTCTGGTGTCAGTAAAGATGATATCATGAATACTGAAAAGGAGATTAAACTTGGGATTGATAAAGCATTCGAAGAAGCTGCCAATGCAGACGAACCCGGTACGGCTGATGTGGGAGAACTGGTATTTGCACCAACACCGATAACAGAGGAGCGTGGAGAGCGTGAACCGAAAGGGAAGGAAAAAAAGGTTATGATCGACAGCGCTCTGTTTGCTTTGCGTGAGATCATGGCAAAGCATCCGGAGGCATTGCTTTATGGCCAGGATGTTGGAAGGCGACTTGGCGGTGTTTTTCGTGAAGCTGCAACACTTGCTCAACAGTTTGGTGACAACAGGGTTTTTAATACACCCATTCAGGAAGCTTTTATCATTGGAAGTACACTGGGAATGTCTGCGGCAGGACTGAAACCGATTGTTG
>SKTA01000036.1 GCA_007122745.1 Bacteroidales bacterium | reverse complement strand
GCATCAATTACACATGGGAAACCAGTCTCCTTAAAGATCTGGAACTGATTTTTCAAATCAATAATATCTTTAATCATGAATACGAAAGCAACGCGTGGATTTATAAAGGGGTTGTAGGGGATCAAGGTCTTGTTGTTATTGAGGACGGATTTTTCCCCCAGGCGGGCCGTCATTTTATGATAGGTGTAAATATCCGAATTTAAGTTTGGTGTTTATGTAAACTTACTTTACTTTTGGTTGTTGATTATTTTCAGCAACCATTTTTTTATACCAGAAAGTTGCAGTTTTTTGATCAACTAAACAACTAAACTTCTAAACCATTATAAAAAGATGAAAAGTATTTTGCTTATTGATGACGACCCCGTTGTACGCTCATTGGTTTCCGGTATCCTTCGAAAAAACGGATACAATGTGTTTGTTGCCAAAGATGGCCGAGAGGGCATTGATCTGACAAAAGAGAAGCAGCCCGACCTGGTGATAACCGATTACCAGATGCCCGGGATTTCAGGCATTGAGGTGCTTAACAAAATAAAAGAGATGAATGCTGCACTTCCTGTTATAATGCTTACAGCTCATGGGGATGCTACATTAACCATTAAATCGATACAAGATGGTGCTTTTGATTTTATTGAAAAACCCATAAACTCAAAAGAATTACTTCAGACCATAAAAAATGGATTGTCGACAATAGCACACCAAGAGGAAGAAGAGCCGGTTGGTGTATCTATACAAAAGAAAAAAGATGAAAATATCATGGTGGGTAAAACCCCTGTCATGCTGAATGTGTTTAAAAACATCGGTCGTGTTTCAAACAATAACATAAACCTGTTGATCACCGGTGAAACAGGGGTGGGTAAAGAGAGGCTGGCACGACTGATTCATCGCACCGGCCCGAATTCCGATAACCCGTTATTGCTTATCAATTGCAAGTCAACTGATAAGTCAGAATTGAAGGAGCTCTTTGAGAAGGGGGTGAAGCATGGCGCATTATTGCTCGACGAGGTTGGGTCTATGGAGATGGATACCCAGCTGGCACTTGTGAATCTGATCGAAAGAACAAATCAACAGACCTCACAGGGGATGAAATCTGATTACCGTATCATATCCCTGGATCGAAGCGACCTGAACGAATTATCTGAACAAGGGCTTTTCCTCAAAGAGCTGCTGTATCAACTGAAGGTATTTGTATTTGAAATTCCCCCTTTGCGTGAACGTAAAGAGGATATTCCCTATATTGTACACCATCTCATACAGCAATTAAACCCGGAATTGGGCAAAAACATCAATCATTTTGAGGATGGGGTGGTCCCGCTGCTTCGGTCACACCAGTGGCCGGGAAATATCAGGGAACTGAAAAATGTTCTCATGCAGGCGATGGTATTATCACAGAGTGATACCCTTCAGAAAAAAAATATTAGAATACAAGGGTTACCGTTAGCTACAAAGGAGCAAGAGGAGGTCTTTAAAGCGGATTTGAGGCCACTGGCGGATGTGGAAAAAGAACATATTGCCAAAATGTTGCACCTGCTCAGGTGGAATAAACAGGAAACCGCAGCAGTGCTGGGCATTACAAGGCCAACCCTGAATGCAAAAATTGATAAATACGGTCTGAAAAAATCTTAGGAATACGGGAGGCTTTGACTCTCACCAAGACGTCAGTCAAGGCGCTTGTGAACGGCATATGCACGCCATTTATTGATTGCCTCTTCCATGTCTTGCGGGAGTTCCGAATCAAAGTGTACATATTTACCGGTTGTCGGATGCTTGAAGCCAAGGGTCTTTGCATGCAGCGCGTGCCTCGGAATGATCGAAAAACAATTTTTTACAAACTGTTTGTATTTGGTATAGGTGGTTCCCCTGATTATTTGATCTCCGCCATACGTGGCATCATTAAAAACAGGCTTGCCGATATGGCTTAAATGTGCCCTGATCTGATGGGTCCGTCCCGTTTCCAGCTTACATGAAATCAGCGATACATAACCAAAACGTTCAAGCACCTTGTAGTGTGTAATGGCGGGCTTCCCATGTTCCCCATCGGGAAAAACAGCCATCACCTTCCTGTTTTTGAGGCTCCTGCCAATGTGTCCCGTAATGGTGCCTTCATCTTCATCAAAATCTCCCCAAACCAACGCATGATACAAACGATCTATTTCCCGGTCGTAAAAGTATCGGGCCAGCTTGCTTTGCGAATATTCCGTTTTGGCAATAAGCAAAAGTCCTGACGTGTTTTTGTCTATCCGGTGCACCAGCCCGGGCTTGATCTCCTCATCGTTCTGGTGGGGCAGGTTGTCAAAATGATACACAAGTGCATTAACCAATGTGCCGGTATAGTTGCCATAGCCGGGATGTACTACCATGCCCGGCTCTTTGTTAACAATGATGATTTCGGCATCTTCGTATACAATGTTGATGGGAATGTCTTCGGGTATTAGCTCGATCTCCCTGGGCGGGTGAGCCATCACGATGCTGATAATGTCGCCGGGCTTGACCTTATAGTTTGGCTTTACCGGTGTGTCATTGACGAGAATGTTGCCGGCACGGGCTGTATTCTGTATCTTGTTGCGGCTGACATTCTCGATCTTCGCGTAGAGATATTTGTCAATCCGTAAAAGTCCCTGCCCTTTGTCTGCCTGAAACCGGTGATGTTCGTAAAGGTCCTGTTCCCCCTCGTCGTGGTCGTGCTTCTGATCCTGTATGTTATGTTTGTCATCGACCATTGTAGGTTATCTGCTGATGATGAAACGGTTGGTTTCCATCGCGTTCCCGTTTGTAATCCGGAGGATATATAGCCCGTTTTTAAGATCCGACACATTGATTCCGGAATAATCGGATCCGGAACGGACCAAACGGCCTGTTGCATCATACACCTGATAGGTTACTTTATTGGTGTCCCAAGCAGGTCGATCCATCTCAACGTAAACATAATCTCCTCGCACCGGATTGGGATACAGTTGTATACGTTTTTGTGATTCTTCCGGCGCCGTGATGATGTCTGTTGATCCATCCCTGTGCATCACCGGACGGATCATTAAGGCACCCTCAAACCCCGATTGGTACCAGTTTCCGTTGCCCTGCACACCATCTCTGATAAAAAGCCGGTTCTGCACGTTGTTGCTTCGGTCGAAACCGATTACGAGGGATTTGTTCAATGGAACATTGCCTAACTGGCGAATGCCTGCATAAAAGATTCCTGACACATCAATCTTCTCTTCGAGGGGGAACGTTACAAAAGTACCTTTGTCTTCAGGGGTGAGAAGCACCTCATCCGAACTGTATATTTTTGTTTCCGGTTCCAGACTGCTGTAAACCACAAGCTCAAATGCCCTGTCTTCGTCCTGGTCATCCACGGTATCCATGAAATAGATTTGTATGGCCTCCAGTTTGTCGTCGTGTGTTGTTGTGAACATCAGAACACGTTCCGGATCATATCCTTTCACGAGGTGAACAGCCTCGGCACTTCCGTTGTCGAAAGCAAAATAGTTATCAAAGTATTGATGGTACTTTATGGTGTCATTTCTTGAGAAATCGTCGCCGTCAGGTGTTTTCCGGAGTGCGTGCACGACATCAAAGTTTCGTGTGGCTGCCGGTGTAAGTGGGGAGAAAGGATTTGGCAGTACGATGGGAGTTGCATGCGGACCGTGATCCTGATAGCCGGCTTCGAAGAATGGCTGAATGAGTGCAGAACCACCCAGGTAAGTCGCTATAATTGCATCTGTTTCGTCTTTGACAAAGTATCTGTAATTATAATTATATGTAGCCCCATCCAGGTTGGTGATCCTTAAATTGAAACGATCCCGGAGCCATTCACCCGGATCTGCAGTATATTGTGACCAGGGCATGGAGGTATAATCTTTTAGTATGGTTTGTGGCGGGGCGGCAAATGCAATGTCGTTATAAGTCGTATCCATAACACTTCGTCCCTGGTCGAGATATACATAATCTATATTCCAGATGCTTCTGGTTCCCGAATTATTCCACTGTCCGATAGGTATTGCTACATAATTCATGAACCGGAACTGAAAATCATCCCTGAAAAAATCTTCATCAACAATGGGAATACTTACCCGATGGAAATAGGGAAAAGTGTCTTGAGAGAACTCTGAGAGACTTGTTCCGCTTGCAGACCATATCGTTTGCCAAAGATCTTCCTCTCCCGGGTCATCATCGTCACCATTGTCATCACCATCATCGTCATCATCCCTGGGGCTTTTTGAATGATTCTCTGATTGCAGGAACTGCAGCACGAGCGATTCATCCCTTGAGGGGTTTCCTCCTCTTCCTTGCGGCTGGTAATAAAAGCTTAGGATCAGGGAGTCTGAGGGCTGGTAAGATGAAAGGTTTATCGGGTGTGAGGTGAGAAAATCAGCCTGGTATGGAATATTTCCGGTTTCGATGTGTTCATAAATGACCCCCTCTTCGTTGAGCAGGTCAAAGGTGGCAACACCAACGGTTTTGGGATGAAATGCAAAACCTGTGTTTATAAACACATATTGATCAGCCCACAAGGAATTATCGGGGTAAGGTCCTGAATAAGAAAAATCATCCCAAAAAGGGAGTGAAAGCGGTAGGTCATTACTTTTCGCAGTGGCCAAATGCTCATGCAGGTTCTTTGCTGACTTGTGGGGGTTATGCGGGATGGGTTGCACAAACTCCTGTGCGGAAATCCGGCCATATCCCATCATCATCAAAACAATATAAATATAAATAAAAGCTCTCATCCGGTACATTAGTTTTGCTCTTCAGATTCAATATCCTCAACAGGTGGTGCATACCATATGTTTACCCGCTCCCCTTTTTTAATTCGTTCTTCAGCCTCAAAGGGCGGCTCCTGTCTCACTACCACGGCATAATCCCGTTGGGCTTCCTCCTGAAACGTCTCATCCCCAATCACCAGGTCCATCTCTTCAAGCGTTATTCTGACCTCATCAGGGCTCATGCCGATCAGGTCTGGAACAGGAACTGTTAACAGTTTTCCCAGGTAGGCTTCAAAGTCGAAAGACTCTGCAGAACGATAAAGGAGGTCCACAGGGCTTCCAGCCTGGAGATAGACCGGTTCGTCGAGCGGGTCGGGGCTTTGTTTGTAAACCCTTAAGTCCTTTGTCTCCTCCTCTTCCCAATGGGCTTCCTCCCCCAGGTTTAAAGATGCACTGATCAATATCCGGGCTGCTTCTTGCGGTGCCATGCCAATGACAAAAGGAACAAGGGCAATGTTTTCCCCCACACCTTCTCCAAGAACAAGATTGATCCGGGTGCCAACTGCGATGGGAGCTCCTGCTTCGATGATGCCGTCCTGGTACTTTTGCTCTAAAACCACGTTACGGGCAATATCCGGTTTGTATTCTATGCGGCCGACGGTCAGACCGTGTGTTTCAAGCAATGCTATGGCCTGCCGGCGTGAAAGATCGGTCAGATCAGGCATTGGAACCATCTCCGGAAGTACGGCGACGGTGGTCAGGTAAATGGTCCGGTTCCTTTTTACCTCAGTGCCCGCTTCAGGATCCTGCATGGCGATGCTTCCTTTTTCACGATTGGTGTCAAATATGGAATCGTTGATCACATAACGCAGGTTGTATTCCAATAACAACTCTTTTGCATCTTCGAGCTGGAGATCCTCGAGCTCCGGAACATCAATGCCACGACCGTGCAGCGTATAAAGATCCAACAGCTTTAAAGCACCCCACATGATCACTACCGTAAGTGAGGCGGCCAATACCAGTTGCTTGAAAAAAGTTTTGCTGAAAATATAGTTTCGAACGCTCATTAAGGCCTCTGTTTTATGTCCGAATAATCTGACAAAAATAATATTATTTCTTATGACATGATTTCAGCAGGGTCATGTCGTAATTGTATGAACGGAATTTTCTGCTTTTTATGTTATTATTAATAAGATTTTTAATGATCAGCTGACAATTTTGCTTATTTCGTGTAAATTTGCCTGTTAAGAACTAAGTTTTCTACAGATTGTCTGGTATGAGAAAAAAGAACATTGCCGTTATAGCCGGTGGCGATTCCGGTGAATATGTGATCTCGGTCAAAAGCGCCGGGATGATCCGCGAAAATCTGGATAAGAACCTCTTTGTTGCTCACCAGGTTTTGATTGCAAAACAGAAATGGATGTATGTTGATGATGATGGCAGTGAGCATCTTATTGATAAGAACGATTTTTCTGTTTTACTTGATTCCGGCAGGCTGTATTTTGATTGTGCCCTGATTACTATTCACGGCACCCCCGGAGAAGACGGGTTATTGCAGGCCTACTTTGACCTGATCGGCATGCCATATACGACTGCGGGTGTGTTGGCTTCATCCCTGACTTTCAATAAGTATTACTGCAATCTGATTGTGTCAAAACTGGGTTTTCCCGTCCCACGGTCGGTAATGCTGAAACGGGGTGAAGTCTACTCAGAAGCTGTTCTTGTTGAATACCTGGGCATGCCTGTGTTTGTAAAGCCCAATGAAGGGGGTTCCAGCCTTGGTATGACTTTTGTTCATGAGCCTTCGGAGCTGGGTGCGGCCATTGAATTGGCGTTTGATCACGACGATACCATATTGGTGGAGGAATATCTTGAAGGTGTTGAACTAACTT
>SKTA01000019.1 GCA_007122745.1 Bacteroidales bacterium | reverse complement strand
TCGTATGATCTTTGGTTTTTACCTTCGTGATCACTTCAGCAATTGTACCTTCTTCATCAATGACAAAAGTGGTTCGGTGGATACCTAAAAACTCACGTCCCATGAACTTCTTCGGGCCGTAAACATCAAAGGCTTTTAAGATTTCCTTATCGGTGTCTGCAATCAACGGGAAGGGCAGGTTGTTTTTCTCAATAAATTTCTTGTGTGATTTTTCGCTGTCAGCACTTACACCAACAACCTTGAAACCTCTTTCGAGCAACAGATCGTAATTGTCGCGCAGGTTGCAGGCTTGTGACGTGCAGCCGGGCGTACTGTCTTTGGGGTAAAAATAGAGGACCAATTTAGATCCTTTAAAATCCTGTAAGGAAATCGAATTTCCATTCTGGTCTTTGCCATTAAAGTCGGGGGCCTTGTCGCCGGGTTTTAGTTTTGTCATAATTTTACTTGTTTTAATATTTATTAATAATAAATCAACTATTGAAGCGAGAAAAATGTTCATTTTTTACTACATTTGCTATTAATCAATAGTTTTAATAATAACTAAACAATAATAATGGCAATGAGCAATGTGTTAAGCGGACTGGAACCCAAATCGGTATGGAAATATTTTGAGGCGATGTGTAATATCCCGCACCCATCAAAAAAAGAGGAGGCAATTATCTCTTTCGTAAAAGGTGTTGGCGAAGAGCTTGGGCTTGAAACGATTGTGGATCATATTGGCAACGTGGTGATCCGCAAGCCGGCAACCGCCGGAATGGAGTATCGGAAAACCGTTATTCTTCAGGGACATCTTGACATGGTCCCACAAAAAAACAACGACACGGTTCACGATTTTGAAAAAGACCCGATCGTACCCTACATCGACGGAGAATGGGTAAAGGCCAGGGGCACCACCCTGGGTGCCGACAACGGAATTGGTGTTGCAGCTGCACTGGCAGTGCTTGAAGCTGATGACATCGAGCATGGCCCCATTGAGTGTCTCTTCACTATTGATGAAGAAACCGGAATGACCGGTGCTTTTGAACTGAAACCCGGTTTGCTGAAGGGTGACATATTGATCAACCTCGACTCCGAAGATGAGGGTGAGTTGTATATTGGCTGCGCCGGAGGTATAGATACAAACGCGTTTTTCAGTTATCAGGAAGAGAAGATTCCTGCAGGACATATCGCTTTTCAAATTGATGTAAAAGGTTTAAAGGGGGGCCATTCGGGGCTGGATATCAAATTGGGCAGGGGAAATGCCGTTAAGATACTGAACCGGCTGATGTGGCAGGCTTCACGAGACCTGGACGTACGCTTGTCCTCTGTCGAAGGTGGCAGCCTGCGCAATGCCATCCCGCGTGAAGCCACAGCTATAATAACCCTCCCGCAGGAAAACAAGGAAAAGTTTGAACAAATGGTAAAAGGCCTGCATGCAGACGTGATGAAAGAGCTGGACAGTGTTGATCCGGGCGTGGAATTGCATGCTAACTCCGTTGATCTTCCGAAATATGTGATGGATAAAGAAACCGGCACAAACATTTTCAACAGTGTTTATGCTTGTCCAAACGGAGCAATACGCTATATTGCTGAAATGCCTGAAGTGGTTGAGACCAGCACCAATCTGGCCATCCTCAAATCGGATGCCGGAAATGTTGAAGTAGCCACACTGCAACGCAGCTCCGTGGATTCTGCCAAGCAGGACCTTTGCAACATGATGCGAATCGTTTTTGAAATGGCAGGTGCAGAGGTGAAACAGGTTGGTGAATATCCGGGCTGGAAACCCGATGTAAACTCTTCGATTCTTACTACAATGAAGGATGTTTATCAGCAAATGTTCGGAAAAATACCGGAACAAAAGGTGATTCACGCCGGACTTGAATGCGGGATCATAGGCAGTGTATATCCCGGGTTGGACATGATCTCTTTTGGACCAACAATCCGAAACCCACACTCCCCTGATGAGATGGTCAATATCAAAACAGTAAAACTTTTTTATGATTTTCTCGTAGAAACCTTAAATAACATTCCGTTAAAAAAATAAATCATCAAACCAATCCCTTATAAACTTATCACTCATGGAAACCAAAGAAAATACATCAGGAAACCTAATCAGGAACCAGAGAATAGGCATCATTGTTCTGGCCGTTCTGTTGGCAGTTGCCATCGTGGGCAACATCATCTACATGAACCGATCCGGCAAACTCTCAGACGAAAAGGATGCACTTATCACTGAACGAACAAATCTTCAGCAAAACATCAATGCGCTTAACGAGTCATTGGCACTTAAGGATGAGATCATTGAAGAGGGTAAGGAGAACATTGCAAGACTTAATGAAGAACATGCAGAGATCGTGGCAGAAAAAGATGCCAGGATCATGAATCTGGGCCGCAGAGTTACCAGAAGCAGCAATGAGTTGGCAGAAGTTCGTGAGGAAAATGTTTTGCTGCATTCTGAAAAAGAAGAACTACAGGTTCAGCAGGAGATACTCAATGATGAGATATTTCTGCTGAAACAAGAGCTGGATGCCCTGGCTTCTGATCATGAACAACTGCTGGAGCGGGTTGAGAAGTCAAAGGTTTTGAATGTGTACAACATGTGCGTCATGACAAAATGGGAACGACTTATCTGCGCAGATCGTTATAACATTACTAAAGCCAGAAGGGTTGACCACACATTCATAAATTTTGAAATTGACGGCTCATATTTCATGGAAGCCGGTGAAAGTTTGGTTCACCTTGTTATACTTGATCCACAAGGACGCGTGTTGTACGCACAGCCGGAATATTATCAGATTGAAGAAACCGGTGAAATCATTGAATACACCAAAATGCAACGGATCAATTATGAAAACCAGCCGGTGCAGGTCGAATTCAACATCATTCACCCGGAACGCCTGGAGGCCGGGACCTATCAAATCATGGCCTATGTTGATGGCAAACTGAGCAGAACAGAGGAGATCATCCTTGACTGATCAAAAGAATAAAGTTTTGATCGATTTGCTTGCTGTCAAAAAATATTTTTCTATCTTTGCAGTCCAAAATTAAAAAGCTGCAAGCCTTAATCTTTTAGCAGGCATTACTCACAGATAAAAAGCATCAGGAAATGAAAAGGACATATCAACCTTCAGTCAGGAGAAGAAAGAACAAACATGGGTTCAGAAAAAGGATGGCCTCGAAAAACGGCCAGCATATTTTAGCGGCACGCAGGGCCAAAGGCAGGAAAAGACTGAGTGTTTCCAGTGAAAAAACCCATAAATAACCTTACGAAGTTTTAGTTGCTAAACATACTTAAGCCGGCTTATCTTTTATAGGCCGGCTTTTTCACGCCCCTCCCACCCGATCTCTCTGACCCCTTTTTAAAGAAATAGCTTTTTTGTGCCTTTTTCTGTCCATCCGATCTGGCTACAAACACACTTTTGCCTGTGTATGGGTCAAATCCGGTATAATAAACGGTAGTTGCCAGCGTCATGGGAGTAGGTGTAAACTCCTGCACCTGGTCAGTCTGCAAGCCCAGCTTCTGCACAACCTGTGCCAGTTTCATCATATCCCGGTCGTTGGTGCCCGGGTGCCCCGAAATAAAATAGGGGATAATTTGCCAGGGCAATTGTTCCTCGTTACATTGTTTTCTGAACTTATTATAAAAAAGCTGGAAAGACTTAAATGAGGGTTTCCTCATATTTTGAAGCACGTGATCCTCAGTATGTTCCGGCGCAACCTTAAGGCGACCTGAGACATGATGCCTGATCACACGTTGTAAATATTCGTTCAGGGAATACCGTTTGGTTTGATCTTTGTCTTTGTCCACAAGCATATCCACACGAATGCCACTCCCTATGGTTAACTTTTTAACTCCTTTTACCTGCATCGCCGCGTCATAAAGATGCAGCAGCGGTTTATGATCATAATTCAGATTCTTGCAGGTATCGGGAAAGATACATGAAGCCCTTTTGCATTTTTGGCATACCTTCAGATCGATTCCCCCCATTTTATACATATTGGCAGAAGGACCTCCCAGATCGCTTAGATGTCCTTTAAAATCAGGCGATGAGGAAATCTTTTCAATTTCCCTGATGATGCTTTGTTTGGAACGACTCACCACGAACTTACCCTGGTGGGCAGCAATGGCACAGAAGCTGCATCCTCCAAAACAGCCCCGGTGTGCAGTAACCGAATGCCTGATCATTTCAAAAGCCGGAATCGGTGGCTTTTGCTTATATTTTGGATGAGGCAGGCGCGTATAAGGCAAGTCAAAAGGAAAATCGGCCATCTTCAGGTCAGCGGGCGGATAGGGAGGATTTACCACGACCAGACGTTCACCCGATCTTTGCACCAATCGGGCACCAGTCCAGCGAGTGCTTTCCTCTTCAAAAATTCTGAAAGCAGCGGCAAATTCCTTTTTATCTGCCAGACATGCTTCATGAGAAGGAAGTTCTATGGACTCAACATCCTTCAAGCCAGGCAGGTCATTGTCAGCAGGCCATACAAATGCAGTTTGCAAAACATTGTGCAGGTTTTGTAAAGGCACCCCCTTTTGCATCAGTTCCAAAATTCGCATGAAAGGGCGCTCTCCCATTCCATGGATCAGCATATCTGCAGCACTTTCAATCAATATGGAAGTTCTGACCTTATCTTGCCAGTAATCGTAATGGGTGAGTCGGCGCATGGAGGCCTCCACCCCGCCAAGCACAACAGGAATATCCGGATACAGTTTCTTCAGGATGCGGGTGTAAACGATTGAAGGCATGTCGGGCCGATATCCGGCGCGTCCTCCCGGCGTGTAAGCATCGTCGCTGCGACGACGGCGACGGGGTGTGTAATGATTCACCATTGAATCCATCGCCCCGGCCGAAACACCAAAAAAGTACTTTGGCACACCCAGTTTTTTGAAATCGCGGAGATCATCCCGCCAGTTAGGCTGTGGCAAAACAACGACCCTGAAACCATGGAACTCTGTAACCCTGGCCATTACGGCAATCCCAAAGGAGGGATGATCCACGTAGGCATCCCCCGACACAAGGATCACGTCGGGCTGATCCCAACCCAAAGCATCCAGCTCCTCCTTTGTAACCGGTAGAAACCGGCTATTTTGCAAATCATTGCTCATAAGTCAAAAGTCAACTCCCTTCATACAAAAATACGCTTTCTTAAAAGACCTCCGTATGTCATTTAAAAATAGTCTTGTATCTTTGCTGATTATCATTATTCAAAACACTGTTATGCTCAGGATCATCGCCACATTCATTCTTATTTATCTTGTATTCAGAATATTGATTTTCTACATTTTTCCGAAGATCGGACAATGGTATTTGAACCGCTACAGGGATAAGTTTTATCGCAACAACCCGGATGCAGCAAAGGCCAGGGAACGTAAAAAGAAACAGGGTATGCATGTCAGACAAGAAAAAGATAAACAGTCTGGCGACACCAATAAAATTGGCGAATACGTTGATTTTGAAGACATTGAAGATGATGACCCCGAAAGATAATCAGAAAAAACCAGAACTATTTATATACTAATTATCATGTCCAAAATAAAAGAAATCATTAAAAGCATCAACATAAAGCGATTTTGGCCACATATTCTTGCCATCGGTCTTTTCCTGATCATGTCGCTTGCCTATGTAAGTCCCGTGCTTGAAGGAAGGCGACTGCTTCAACCTGACATTGTGAACTGGCAGGGGATGGCGAAAGAGATCATTGATTTTCGGGAAGAGACTGGCGAGGAGGCCTTGTGGACCAACTCCATGTTTGGCGGGATGCCCGCTTTTCAAATATCGGTTATCTGGGCAAATAATGCCGCTGATTTTTTTCATGATGTGATGACACTGTGGCTGCCGCGTCCGGCAGACATGATTTTTTTATACTTCATAGGCTTTTTCATTTTTCTTTTGATGATGAAGGTAAATCCCTGGATCGCCCTGGCCGGAGCGGTGGCATTTGCACTTTCCTCCTATCATTTCATCATCATTGAAGCGGGACACAATTCAAAAGCAGTTGCTATCGGTTACATGGCCCCGGTGCTCGGATCCATAATTTATACCTTCCGCGGGAATTATCTGAGTGGGGGCATTCTGTTTGCCTTGTTCATGGGACTTCAGATTTTTGCAAACCACTTTCAGATCACCTATTACCTGGGTATTATTGTTGCAATCTACGGCTTGGTGCAACTATACGAGCACTTAAAGGAAAAGCAAGTGGCTGCATTCCTTAAAAAGTTCGGTGTTTTGCTTGCCGGACTTATCCTTGCCATCGGGATTAATATTGGAAACTTCTGGGGCACTTATGCTTACACCTCTGAAACCATGCGTGGAGGCACAGAGTTGGCCATCGGTGAGGAAACCTCCACATCCGGGCTGAGCAAGGAATACATCACCAACTGGAGTTATGGCATTGATGAAACGCTGACGCTTTTGATCCCAAATGCAAAAGGGGGAGCGACCGGTCCGCTTGGGGACCATGAAAGAGCACTCGAGCGGATTGATCCGGCATACAGAAGCATCCTGGAACGGGAAAACAGCTATTGGGGTGACCAACCGTTCACCTCAGGGCCCGTTTATGTGGGAGCCGTAGTGCTGTTTTTCTTTTTCCTGGGATTGTATTATCTCAAAG
>SKTA01000107.1 GCA_007122745.1 Bacteroidales bacterium | reverse complement strand
CGTTACCGTAACCGATGAAATCACAGAGGTAGAAGTAAGCGTTATGCTGGTTGGTCCTCATGAAAACAGAGCTTTCGAGGTGCCCTTTTCAATAGTTGATACCCTGGAAATTGGCACAGATTTTTTCGAAAACAATGTTGATGAAGGTGATCAGATTAAGTCGCTCGGAGACAAAAAAGTTACCATTCCGGCGAACAGCAGCTTCGGCACCTTTAACATCGAGTTTAACCATGATAACATGAATGCCGGAGAGCAGTATGTCCTCTTGTTGCATCTGGAGGAAGGCGAGCTGCATGTATCTCCCGCCTATAATCCCGGATTTGCCCTTATTTTCTCCAAGTAAGCGCAAAGCCTGAAGATTAATCTCATTTATAAGGCCTGCAGATTTGTTCTGCAGGCCTTATTCGTGTTATACCAACTTCAACCCTCAAAACAAAAACGTATTTTTTGTATTATAAAAGGATAGTCGTATATTTATGGTTTGTTTTTAAATCAACATGACCAGTAGAAAAAACCCAACGCATCATACGTGTAAACAATGAACCTCAAATCGACTTATTCTCGGGGAAAGCCACAGATAGTAATCGTTTCAGCAGATATCGCAGTAAACGCAAGTCTTCAGAAGCAACTCAATGAGAAAGATTATTCCTGCAGAGGTTTTTTTGATATTAAGGCAGCCATCAATTGGTCAGGGATTCAACAGCACTCAAACATTATTTACTTGCTGATTCCCCCTTTTGAAAACCTCCCTCTTGATGATGCCATCAACTCATTTTGCAATTCGGACAAGGATAAACACTGTATCGCATTTGTCGATCCAGAGGACCTGGAAAAGACAGAAAGATACCTGTTTATGTATGACTTCCTCGAACTGCTGCCAAAAGAGGAAAAAAGTTATGAAATGCTACCGGTCTTGCTGCGTCAGATAACACGTAGGATAACAGCGGAGCAACAATTTTCAGAACAGACAAATCTCAAACCAACAGACGTGAACCTGCCAGAACCGGTTTCGGACGAACTCACCGATATCAGCTTCAGAAGGTTCAAACATAAGCAAAAGCAGGAAGATTACTTAAAGAAGAATGACCTGGAAAACAAGATTAATCCCGAATTCTTAAAAAACATGGGGATTGAGATCCGCAACCCTGTCAGCGCCATAATCGGAATGGCCCGTACGTTGGAGAAAACAAATCTTAACGAGGATCAAAAAACCTGTTTGAAGTCGATCATTATATCAGCTAACAATCTGCTTACGTTTATGGACGACATGTTGTACTATGCAAACATAAGTTCGGGCAAACAAGAGCTGGTTTATCACAGCTGCCATGTAAGAAGCATGGTGGATGAGGTTGTTGAACTGTTTAGAAAACAGGCAGAAAAAACGGGCATTCAACTGCACTCCGAAATGCGCCCATCTGTTCCCGACTCCATAACTGCTGATAAATTAAAAATTCAACAGGCATTGAATAACCTTTTAGCGTTTGCCATACACAATACAGATCAAGGGGGAGTGGATTTGGTGGTTGAAATAATCGCAGGTCAAAATGGGGAGGATGCTTTGTTATTTTCTGTCAAGGACTCCGGTAAAGGCTTAAAGGAGGAAGATATCCCCATGGTTTTTGATTCGTTCATCAGGCAGTCACATGCAGATAATGAGATGCATCACGGGTCCGGTTTGGGATTAAGCATTGTCAAAAGTCTGGCGGAACTCATGGGAGGTGAAATTGGCTTTAACAGTGTTCATGGGGAGGGAAGCCATGCCTGTTTCAGCATCCCCCTGTTATCGAGGGAGGAGGCTGCTGTAGCAGACGAACAGGCTATCTATGCTGTCCAAAAAAAGAAGCTGAAGATTTTGTTTGCCGAGGATGATGCGATCAACCAGATGTACCTGGCCGGATTTCTCAGGTCGCAGGGTTGGGAGGTTGATGCGGTTTACAATGGTGTAGATGCGCTTAAGCTATTGAATGGCAGTCACTATGACCTTATTATTCTTGACGGGCAAATGCCAAAAATGGACGGTTTTGAAACTGCCCGGAAAATCCGTGAATTCCTATCACAACCTCAGTTAAAAGACATCCCCATACTTGCCATTTCCGGTTATGCAAACCCTGAAGATAAAGAGCGCTTTTTTAAAGCGGGCATGGATGCCTATCTAAGCAAACCGGTTGATGAACATGAATTGATCCAGGTGATTTGCAACCTCACAAAATAGCATGCCCCAGGTCTTATTTATGCGATAAGCATTGTTCTTGATTTCCCCGGTTGCAAAAAAATCGTGTAAATTTGCATGAACAAAGGTTTTCAAAATGAAAGAGAATTATTCCGAAGATACCATACGCACGCTCGATTGGAAAGAGCATATCCGGCTTCGCCCGGGTATGTATATCGGCAAACTGGGAGACGGTGCGTCCCAGGATGATGGCATTTACGTGCTGATCAAAGAGGTGATTGACAATGCCATCGATGAATACATCATGGGCTTTGGTAAAACCATCGAGGTTCAGATCGATGAACGAAGGGTGAGTGTTCGCGATTACGGGCGCGGCATCCCCCTCGGAAAAGTAGTCGATTGCGTATCCCGGATCAATACCGGAGCAAAATACGACAGCAAGGTTTTTAAGAAAACCGTGGGATTGAACGGGGTTGGCACCAAGGCTGTGAATGCCCTTTCCGGCTCATTTGAGATCAAATCGATCCGTGAAGGTAAATTGAAGGCCGCTGAGTTTGCCGGAGGAAAGCTGGTTCATGATGTTGATCCCGCTGAAAGCAGCGAACGGACAGGAACACATGTTGTATTTGAGCCTGACGAGACCATTTTCGGGAAATTCCGCTATATTGATGAATACATCGAACAGCTTTTGTGGAATTATGTGTTTCTAAACCGCGGTCTCACCATCATTTTCAATGGCCGCAAGCTATATTCCCGGAATGGTCTGATGGATCTGCTGTCCAGAAACATCGATACACCCATCTGTTATCCCATCATCCATAATCAGGAGGATGAACTGGAGTTTGCATTTACCCATAGCACCAGTCAATACAGTGAAGAATATTATTCTTTTGTGAATGGTCAACACACAACGCAGGGAGGTATACACCAGGCCGCTTTCCGTGAGGCGCTCAATAAAACCATCCGTGAGTTTTTCAAAAAGGACTTCGATACAAACGACATCAAAACATCATTAATAGTCGCTTTCAGCATCAAAGTTCAGGAGCCTGTTTTTGAGTCGCAAACAAAAACCAAACTGGGTTCACAGCACATAGAGCCGGGCGGCCAAACCATCAGGAATTACATTGGCGACATCTTGAAAAGACGTCTCGACAACTACCTGCACATGCATCCGGAAGTGGCCGATGCACTGCTGAAAAAGATCCTGCAGTCTGAAAAGGACAGGAAGGCGATGGCCAACATCAAGAAACTGGCCAGGGAGCGGGTAAAGAAAGCCAGCCTGCACAACAAAAAGCTGCGCGACTGCCGGGTGCACTACAACGACAACCACCCGCAACGGCTTGAAACCACGCTGTTCATTACCGAGGGTGACTCTGCCAGCGGTTCCATCACGAAAGCAAGGGATGTGAATACACAGGCCGTCTTCAGTCTCAAGGGAAAACCACTCAACAGCTATGGCCTGACCAAGAAGATCGTATACGAAAATGAAGAGTTTAACCTGCTGCAGGCAGCCCTGAACATTGAGGAGAGCATTGAAGAGTTGCGCTACAACAACGTGGTGGTCGCCACCGATGCCGATGTGGACGGCATGCACATCCGATTGCTTTTGCTTACCTTTTTTCTCCAGTTTTTTCCCGACCTGGTGCGCAACGGTCACCTCTACATCCTGCAAACACCCTTGTTCAGGGTACGCAACAAAAAAGAGACCATCTATTGTTACAACGATCAGGAAAGGCAAAATGCCATCAAAAAACTCAAAGGGCAGCCCGAAATCACCCGTTTCAAAGGGCTTGGAGAAATATCACCCGATGAGTTCAGCCACTTCATTGGTAAGAATATAAGACTTGATCCCGTCATTTTGCGCAAAGACTTAAGCCTGAACGAAATCCTCAGCTTTTACATGGGTAAAAACACCCCGGAAAGACAAAAATTCATCATCGAAAACCTCCGCCTCGAACTCGACGTTGTTCAATAAACCCTAAACCCTAAACTATCTGAAACTGGTCCCAGTCGGCCCAGGCCCTGAAGTTATCGCGGAAGTTGTCTAATTCGCAGCGCGACATTACCACGGTTTCGGTTTGCTCCTTGCAGGGTGCCATGTTGGAGAGGTTCTCACCCTTTGGACTGATCACCGCGGAGTCGCCAGAATAGCCGATGTCGTTCCCGTCTTTTCCAATCCTGTTGATCCCGATCACATACGACTGGTTTTCCAGGGCACGGGCCATCAGCAAAATTCTCCATACATGGCTTCGTTTCTCGGGCCAGTTGGCCACATTGATCATGCAGTCGTAATCAAACCCATTCTCTGCATCATGCCTGTTTTTGCTCCAGACCGGGAAGCGAAGGTCGTAGCATATCAGGGGCATGATCCTCCAGCCTTTTAGTGTCACGATCAGCTTTTTGTTTCCCTGCGTGTAATGCTTGTTTTCTCCGGCAAAGGTGAACAGGTGTTTTTTGTCAACTTGATCGTAGCTGCCGTCGGAGCGCATCCAGATCAGCCGGTTGAAAAAGTGGTTGTTCTCTTTTATGATAATGCTGCCGGCCAATACACAGTTTTTTTCTGTTGCCATCCGGTGCATCCATTGAATGGTAGGGCCTCCCATCGGTTCTGCCAGCTTTTGTGGCTCCATTGCGAAACCTGTTGTAAACATTTCGGGCAGAACGATCAGGTCGGTGGCTTCTTCGATCTCCCTGATTTTGCCGGTAAAGTGGGATATGTTTTTTTCCTTGTCCTCCCAGATGAGGTCAGATTGTATCAGGCTAACGGTTAAATTTTGCATAATATGTCGGCTGCTTTTTGCAATGTTTCTTCAGATTTTGCAAAACAGAATCTTAAGATATGATTGTTATGTGGTTTGTGATAAAAAGATGATGTGGGAACACCGGCAACTTTGTGTTCTTTGGTCAGCCATTCGGCGAAGAGCATCTCATCATCATCACTGATTGCACTGTAGTCCAGAAGTTGAAAATACGTCCCTTCGGCAGGTATGAACTTAAATCTGGATCCATCGAGCGCATGAAGAAAAAAGTCTCTCTTTGTTTGATAAAAAGGTCCGAGTCCATTGTAGTTTGCAGGTTCCTTTAAAAACTCCGCCAGCGCGTGTTGCACCGGTGTGTTGGAACAGAACACCATAAACTGATGTGTTTTGCGAAACTCTTTCATCAGATTGGCAGGGCCGATGCAGTATCCGGTCTTCCAGCCTGTTGCGTGAAATGTCTTTCCGAATGAGCAGGTTACAAGGCTTCTTTCAGCCAGATTCGGATAAAGACATACGCTTTCATGTCGAGTCCCTTCAAAAATGATATGCTCATAAACTTCATCACTAAGTACAATGATGCCACTGTTTTTAACAATTTTCTCCAGCGCCGCAAGGTCTTCAGACCTCAAAACACTTCCTGTGGGATTGTGCGGTGAGTTGATAATGATCATTTTTGTACGGTTGCTGATCAGGTGTCGCACCTCCTGCCAGTCGATCCGGAAATCCGGAGCTACCAGCTTGCAGCTGATAGAGATCCCTCCGTTGAGCTTGATTGCGGGCACATAACTGTCGTAAGCAGGTTCAAAGACGATCACCTCATCCTCGTCGCGCACAAAAGCGGAGATTGCAGCATAGATGGCTTGTGTTGCGCCAGCTGTAACTGTGATTTCATGTTCAGGATCATATTGAATGCCGTAAAGGTTGGCGGTCTTTTCCGCGATCACTTCACGGAGTTCGGGTACCCCCGGCATGGGTGCATATTGATTGTGACCTTCGCGCATATGTTTTGCAACCAACTCGATGAGTATCGGTGATACTTCAAAGTCAGGAAATCCTTGTGACAAATTGATGGCATTGTGCGCTTTGGCCAGCTGGGTCATCACTGCAAAAATGGATGTTCCTGTGTTGGGCAGCTTGCTGTTTACCGTTTCAGGATATGTGATCATAAATTACTGTCTTATAATGAATATAAAAACCAAACTGCAAAAACGAAAAAGCATCCTGTTGTAATGAAAAAACAAAAAGTACTACCTTTGCAGTTGAACAAAAATAGTGTTTTTTAGTGTTTGGGTGACGGAAATCTGTTCCGGTTGTCCAAATCAATGTAAATTGAATAAACCATGAATAGTATAGAAAGCTTTGATTTTTCAGACAAAAAAGCATTGATCCGTGTGGATTTCAACGTGCCCCTGAATGCCGAATTACAAATTACAGACGACTCCCGGATGCGGGCAGCCATCCCCACCATCAAAAAGGTGTTGGAAGGTGGTGGCTCAGTGATCCTGATGTCACACCTCGGACGTCCGAAAGAAGGACCTGAAGACAAATTTTCCCTGCGTCACCTGAAAGAGCATCTTGCAAAACTAATTGGATGCGATGTGCTGTTTGCAGACGATTGTATTGGTGAATCTGCACGTGAGGCAGCAGCCGAACTGAAACCCGGACAGGTTCTTTTATTGGAAAATCTTCGCTTCTACAAAGAAGAAACAAAGGGTG
>SKTA01000257.1 GCA_007122745.1 Bacteroidales bacterium | reverse complement strand
GGCTGAACGTTTAAAGTCAAATGGGTTAAATGAGTTAATGTTTGCCCAGGCATTACCTCCTTCAACAAAGGTAAGGGCATAGATGGTTGCCATGGGGTTGAGTGAGATGGGGTAACGAAGCTCGACGGTATACTTGCTGAAGGAGTTTCCCCCGATAAATTCACCGCGTGCGTCGGTAGGGGTAAGGGAATAGTTTGTGTATCCGCGTAAAGCAATGATCTCACGTCCGTCGATTTCCCAGCCGGAGAGGCCGTCTCCTCCAAGGTAAAACCGTTCGAAGGGGGGATAGCCAATGTCTGGATTGTAAAAACCGAGGAAACCGAAACGCACCCTTGCCGTTAGGATCAGGTCCCCGACAACCGGCGTATACCAGTTACCCCTGAATCTCCATTTGTGGTATTCCAGCCATTGATATTTGTCCTGATCCGTGGCATCGGAAAAATCTTCACCGGTTATAAGGGAATAGGGTGGTGTAAGCTGAAGTGATAACGACACCTCCGATCCGCTTCTGGGGAAAAGGGCTGCATCTTTGGAGTTTCTTCCGAAAACAACATTATAGCTCAGGTTGTTTGATGTTCCATTGTCGAAAACAAACCGGATCGGACTGTTAAGGATATCGTAATGCTGATAGTTGATAAACTGTTGAAGGAAGAAATAGTCGTCAGGAACTGTTAACCGTTTCGCAAGTCCAACCGAGGTGCCGATAATTGAATAATAGCCATAATTTGGGCTACCTGTGGCGTACTGATTTCGGTGTGTTGTTTGATAAAAGGAGACACTGAGTGAGTTTGGGCGTCTGCCTCCCAGCCATGGTTCTGTAAATGAGGCGCTGTAAGATATATATCCGCGTCCGTATGTTTGCGCCCGAAGCGATAGTCGTTGTCCGTCGCCTGTGGGAAGTGGTCTCCAGGCCTCCCTGTTGAAGAGGTTTCGAGTAGAGAAGTTGTTAAAAGAGATACCAACCGTACCGATGATTCGGTTGGCACCCCAGCCACCCGAAAGTTCGATCTGGTCAGAGGAGGTCTCTTCTACGATGTATTCCAGGTCAACTGTATTGTCGGCCGGATTGGGTATTGGGTTGACTTCAATCTTTTCCTGATCAAAAAATCCGAGCTGAATGATCTCCCGCTGGCTTCTGATTATGGCAGATCTGCTAAACAATTGCCCTGGCCTGGTGCGTATCTCACGCATGATAACATGGTCGTTGGTACGTGTGTTACCACTGACTGATACACGGTTAATTCTTGCCTGTTCACCTTCATAGATGCGGATCTCCAGATCAATGGAGTCGTTCTTGACGGCAACTTCAACAGGGTCGAGGTTAAAAAAGAGGTAACCGATATCCATGTACAATGAGCTGACATCCCCCTCTTCCATGTTCATGAAGAGGTTCTTTTCCAGTTTGTTCTGGTTGAAAATGTCTCCACTCCTGATGCCGAGCACTTCTGAAAGTGCTTCGTCAGGAAATACTGTATTCCCAACCCAGTTGATGTTTCTGAAATAATATGTGGGTCCTTCGTAGATGTGCAGGTCGATTTCGATCCTGTCTTCATCAACGAAATAAGCAGAATCCCTGAGGACTTTTGCATCTCTTTTCCCAAGTTCGTTATATCGTTCAATCAGCAACCTTTTGTCTTCTTCAAAATCATCTTCCACCAGGCGCGATGAGGAAAAGATAAAGCGCAGGCTTCTTTCCCTGGTATTTTTCATGATTCGCTTTACTTGCCTGTCAGTCAGCACTTCATTGCCATAAACATTGACCTCCCTGATTCGGGTTCTGTCCCCTCTGTCAATATAAAATTCAACCTTCATGGCATTGACCCTTGTGGTGTCTTCCATCTGTATGATATCGACCTGAGGTCTGAGAAAGCCTTTCTCTATGTAATAATTCTTAATTGTGCTTTCAGCCCTGAAAAGCAAAGCTTCGGTAATAACATCTCCTCTTGTGAGGTTTAGTTTTTCCGTCAGGTTATCTGCATCTGAACGTCTGGCACCTTCAAACACGTAGCTGGTCAGTCTGGGTCTTTCTTTCAGTGCAATTTCAAGGAAAACCACATCATCCTGGATGGAGGTGACTCCAATGCTGACATCCTTGAACATATCCTGCCGCCATAAATTGTTTATCGCGTTTGATATATCCTCACCCGGTATTTGAATGATACGGCCAACGGACAATCTGCTGATCATGACCACGATGTGATCTTCAACAGATTCATTTCCGGTTATGGCAATACCTCCTATCTCATATTCTCCGGGGTTGTTGTAGTCAATTACGATTTGCTCGCCTGTAAGCACTTGTTGCGCAATGGAGTAAAAAGGCACTGCTATCAGAAAAAACAAAAATAGAGAATATTTTAACATTTGTAGAGACGTTATTTCAAAGATTTTTTGATACTGCAACTTGTTTGTTCAATTTGCCAAACCGTCGTTCACGACGCTGGTAATCAATAATGGCCTGATAAAAATGTTCTCGCCTGAAATCGGGCCAGTAAACGGGTGTAAAATATAATTCCGTATAGGCGATCTGCCAAAGCAGAAAATTACTGATACGAAGCTCCCCGCTTGTGCGGATGAGCAAGTCGGGGTCAGGTAAAGAAGCTGTTTCCATCGCAGCGTGCAAAAGGTCTTCATCAATCTGGTCCGGACTTAATGTTTTATTGGCAATCTTTTCGGCAATTTTCCTGGTTGCGTTCACGATTTCCCAGCGGGCACTGTAGCTTAATGCAACAGTAACAATAAGTTTTGTATTCTTTTCCGTAAGCTTCATTGCCTCATTGAGCTTTTCGCGACAAAGTTCCGGTAAAGACTCCAGGTCACCAATGGCTTGCAATCGGACACCATTTTTATGAAGCTCGGGGGTTTCATTTCCTATGGCATGCACAAGCAGATCCATCAGGGTTTCCACCTCCAGATGCGGCCTGCACCAGTTTTCTGTGCTGAATGCAAAAAACGTCAGGTAAGAAACGCCAATTTCTGCAGCAGCTTTCACTGTATCACGTACCGCTTCAACACCATTCTCATGTCCGAAGATCCGTTCCTTCCCGCGTTGTTTTGCCCATCGACCATTACCATCCATTATCAGGGCCACGTGATCCGGTAGCTTTTCTTCATTGATATGCTGCTTTAAATCCATTCTCCGTCAATAAATTAAACCCAAGCTAAAAGTGGCACAAATTTCCGAAATTGTTTCGACATATAAAAGAAATATACTGTGTTTAAGAATTTTTAATTCGGAAAATGATGCATCGGGCATGCTGGACAGCTCCTGTCGAGGAACTTGTAAGTCACCGTCAGGTTTAGTATTGAGTAGTAATCATTGTCTTTTGGATTGCCCCGAAGACTCACCTCATCCAGGTAATCTGTGTTGCTGAAGCGGAATCCCCAGGCGGCATCCACCACGATGTCGCGAGCCACATTCAGTTTAAACCCAAAGCCGACAAGGCCTATGGCTGCAATGCTGCTGCCTGTGTCTTCCAAGTCCAGGGTTGTTGGGTCCTTCAAATGGTCATCTCCAGGATATGGTGCAATGCCCCTGTAAATATTTGAATCAAAATAAATGCCCCCACCCCCGCCAAAAATGTATGGAGTAAAGCGTGTTTCCGGATCACCGGCGGTAAATGGCAAAAAGTTGACCTCAGCCTGGAGGCTTAATTCAAGCAGGGTTGTTTGAAACCTATAGTCGTCTATGCCTCTGGGAAAAATGATATATGGGTTATCATGCCTGGTGTTCGCTCCCCGAAGAACGGTATATCCCGTGTTTAGCCGTGCTGCAACATGTTGGTTGTGGCCATACCGTAACATGAGGCCTCCGGCGCCATGGGTTTTGTTAAAAAGCTTAGTCTGATTGAGGTCACCCCGGTAAGCGCTGATTCCACCATATGCGCCCACTTCATAGATCTGGCCATAAACGGGCATGGCCAGAGTCAGAGTCAACAAAAAAAACAAAAGCAATATATGTTTTGACATCCTTAAAATCGAAAAACCGAAAATACATCGCATTACCAATGCTATCGTTTGTAATAACGAAGCCTTCGGTTGAATATTTTACTTTTAATTTCTTTTATCGAGCCCCCAGGCCAGCTTATTGCGGATGGTTTTATAGAAATCTTTGTGCCCTACACATATGAGGTTAATTGAAAATGGGGCTCTTTTAATAACCAACTCAGTGGTTGTGCTGAGGGGTTTGGAGCGGGAGTCAAGCGCCACAAGGTAGTCCTGCGTTCGGCCGGAGATGCGCAATTTTACACTACAGCTGTCGGGAATTACGATAGGCCTTACGGTAAGGTTATGTGTGGCAATGGGTGTGATTACGAAATTTCTGCTTTCCGGCGAGATGATCGGTCCGCCGCAACTCAGGGAATACCCTGTTGAGCCTGTTGGTGTTGCAACAATTAATCCGTCTGCCCAGTATTTGTTCAAAAACTGATCATCCACATAAGCGCTGATGGAGATCATGGTGGAGTTGTCTCTTTTTAATACCGAAAGCTCATTCAGTGCGTAATTGAAATTTTCGAAGAGATCGGAAGGGGCCGAAAGATGTAAGATGGCACGCCGGTCGATGGCATAGTCGCCACCGGTAAGTGCTTTTGCTGCATACAGAATTTCCTCAGTAGATATGGCCGAGAGAAAACCCAACCGACCGGTATTGATCCCCAAAACCGGAATGCCTGAATCCCGGATCAGCGTGATGGTGTCCAGCAATGTGCCATCGCCGCCAATGCTGATCATACAAAAAGTGTCTTTGTCAGGAATGGTTTTTGATGACAGGATACGCAGTGGTTTTTCAAAAACCACCTGATCTTTGATATGCTCGTAAAAGCTTTCATAAATATGAAACTCATCTGCCTTCTCTTCAAGAGTACGTATCAGCAATTTGAAATTATCAAGAAAGGCAGGATCAAATGCGCGACCAAAAAATGCAATTTTCATGGGTGTGAATATTGTATGGTTTTTTGTAACAGGAAGTGTTAAAGCATTTCCATTCGTTGGGTGTCAAGTTTAATCAGCGTGAATAAAAACAGTGTGATGCCCCAAAGGGATGATCCTCCATAACTTATCATGGGTAAAGGGATGCCGATCACGGGTGCCAGCCCGATCGTCATGCCGATATTTATGGCAAAATGAAAGAACACAATGGATGCGACTGCATAGCAAAAAACCCTGCTGAATGTGGATTTTTGTTTTTCTGCCAGGTATATGATCCGGAACAAAAGGGTCACAAACAAGGTGATAACGAGTAAGCTGCCAACAAACCCCCACTCTTCACCCACTGTGCAAAAGATAAAATCGGTCGACTGCTCCGGGATAAAGTTAAACTGTGTTTGGGTGCCTTGCATGTATCCCTTGCCCCATAAATCTCCTGATCCGATTGCGATTTTTGATTGGTGCAAATTATACCCGGCACCCTGAAGATCCATTCCTTTATGGATAAGTACTTCTATCCTGGCCCGGTGGTGGGGTTGCAGGATGTTGCTCATTGTATAATCGACGGAGTAGACGTAACCGGAGAGGATGACAAACAGCATGACAAGCTGGAGTATGGCTCTTGTCTTTTTCTGCAAAAAGATAGCTATGATCAACATGATGCCGGCCAAAATACCGATAATAACAAACTCATTGATTATTAGGGTCAGCACAAAAAGTGCAATTGCGAGTCCGATAAAAAACAAAACGATGCCTCCGATGTAACCTTCCCGAAAATAAACCATGATAAAAGAGGTGAAAACAAGGGTGGTGCCAACATCTTTTTGTAGCAATACGAGGGCTGCCGGAACTGCAACGATGGCAAAGGCCTTTAGGCGCATCCCAAAGCCTTTTGGGCGGTTTTTTTGTTTGCTGATGAATGCGGCAAGGGCCAGTGCTGTACCATATTTGGCTATTTCAGAAGGTTGAAATTGAAATCCACCAAAGCGGAACCAGGCTTTTGTTGCGTTTATTTCAACACCAAAGATGAGCACGGCAATCAGCAAAAGCAAAAATGCACCATAAATGATCCATGCAAAACCTGTAAAAAAGCGAACATCCATAAGTATGATCGCTGCGGCGATCACCAATGAGGTAAGAATCCAGAGAAGCTGTTTGCCGTAGTTTGTGCTCAGGTCAAAAATGTGCCTGTGTGATTCAGCATATTCTGCCGAAAAAATATTGAACCATCCCACAATCACCATTAGCAGGTAAAGGATCAGCAAGGGCTTGTCGATGCTTTTGAATATGCCTTTTGACGGTCTCATGGGTTTGCGGTTAAAAAGCTTGCATCCAGCACTCTTTGTTCAAACCAGGTACGGTTGACTTCGTTTGTTAAATATTTTTCGATCATCAGACTTGCGATCGGCGCTGCCCACACAGACCCATAACCCGCATTTTCGACAATCACCGAAATGGCAATCTGTGGATCATCAACGGGAGCAAAGGCGACAAAAACGCTGTGGTTTTCGCCATGTGGATTTTGCACGGTTCCTGTTTTGCCTGCCATGCTAATATCTGTTATCCGTGAAAAGCGTCCGGTGCCAGCTTCCACAACCCTATGCATGGCATGCGCAATGGTTTCAAAATGGGTTTCCTGAATGTTGATGTTGTTTACAAGCGCAAACTGCTTGTTTTTATTGTCGGGCGTTCCTTTGGCTTTCACAATGTGGGGTGTGTAATAATGCCCCCGGTTGGCAATGGCTGCCGTCATGTTTGCAAGCTGCAGCGGTGTCACCCCCAACTCCCCCTGTCCGATACCTAAAGAAAGGATGGTTTGTGAACGCCAGCCCCTGGGTCCGTAAATTCTGTCATAGTAATCGGATGTCGCCACCAGTCCGGGTAGTTCAAATGACAGATCACTGCTAAAATGCCTGCCCAGTCCGAAACTTATAACGTGATCGCGCCAATGGTTGAACGCCTGCTGTATGTTGTCGAAACGGGCCTGGTTTATGGAATTTTGAAATAAGATGCTCGAATAGGTGTTGCAGCTATGCTGAATGCCGGTAATTGCGTCAACCGGACTGGGATGAGACCGGCAGCGGATACTGATCCCCGAAGTATGATAAATGCCGGAGCACCCATAACGTTGTTCCGGTGTTATGACTCCATCCTCAAGGGCGATCAGTGTACTGATAAGCTTGAAAACAGACCCCGGAGGATATTGAGCCATTAAAGCCCTGTTAAACAGAGGCTTCAGTGTGTCATTTTGCAACATACGGTAGTTACGTGTACGCTGCCTGCCGACCAACAAACCGGGGTCAAACGACGGTGATGAGACCAAAGCAAGGATCTCTCCTGTAGCGGGCTCGATTGCCACGATACTACCCCGCTTATTTTGCATGAGTTTTTCACCGTAGATCTGCAATTCAGCATCAAGGGTTGTATAAAGATCTTTGCCTGCTATGGCCAGAGTATCATATCGTCCGTCCTGAAAGGAGCCGATGTTGCGGTTCAGAACATCAACCATATAGATCCGTCTTCCTTTTACACCACGAAGCTCCTTCTCATAAACCCTTTCAAGTCCGCTAATGCCAATGTAATCACCCATGCGGTAATAGGGGTCATTCTGAATGATGTTTGGTCCGGCTTCACCCACATAACCAAAGGTGTGTGTGGCAATCGGGTGGGTATACTTTCTGAGTGTACGGGGCTGTACAAAAAACCCGGGGAACCGGAAAAGCTTTTCCTGGAATGCGGCAAAGGTGTTTTTAGATATCTGACGTTCAAAAACCGAAGCCCGGAACCTCGAATGCCTGCGCGCCTGAAGCAGCCGGCTTTCAAAAACAGCCGGGTCAATCCCCAATAAAGAGCAAAACAACAGCGTGTCAATCTCTCCAACCTGACCCGGTATAACCATCAGATCATAATGAACCTCATTGTACACCAAAAGCGCTCCATTTCTGTCATAAACCAATCCCCGTGCCGGATAATCGGTAACATGCCGCAAATAATTGTTGCGGGCAAAAGCTTTATAAGATGGATCAACGATCTGTAACATAAACAACCGGCCCAATAGCAGCAAGGCTGTAAAAAGGATGATCGCCCCAATTACCCGCTTGCGATTGGCAAATTGTCCTGTTTGATCGTAAATGTGCATTTTAAAGAAAAATAAATAGCCTGTGATCCTGTTGCTTGATGCAAAATTAATGATTCACGATGATAACCAATGACATTATCCACACATTTTTTATAATTTAGCCGTGGCTTATTTCATAGACCCTTTCTATTTTAGATAAAGTAAGGATAACATATCTTAAAATGAAATCATATGAAACGCCTATGATAGAATTTTGGACACACAGGGGGATGATTATGTAAACCCGAGGTTGGAAGTTGGAGGTTAGAGGTTAGAAAACAGAAAATCTAACATCCAACATCTAACCTCTAACATCAATTCCTGATCTTGGGTAAACTTACAAAACACAGAATATCAAACATCTAAGAAATTACAAACAGATGAAGATAAAAAAAATAATTGTACTGGGAGCAGGAATGGTGGGCAAGGCGATTGCCATCGATCTTGCCGGTAAACATGATGTAACAGCAGCCGACATTGATCAGGAATCCCTGGTGTTTCTGGCTGATAACTATAATATCACAACAATTGGTGTTAATCTGATGGAGGAGGAGAGGATATCTGATCTGGTAAAGGATTATGACCTTGTTGTTTCGGCAGTTCCCGGTTTCATGGGATATGATATATTGCGAACGGTAATTGAAGCCGGTAAAAACATTGTGGATATCTCCTTCATGCCTGAAAACTTCATGGACCTGAATGCGCTTGCTGCAGAGAAAGGGGTTACGGCCATAACCGACTGTGGCGTTGCTCCTGGAATGCCAAACCTGATCGTTGGTTACCATAATGAGCATATGGAGATTGATACCTTTGAGTATGTGGTGGGAGGCCTGCCTTTTGTAAAAGTATATCCGTTTTATTACAAAGCACCCTTTTCACCCGTGGATGTTGTGGAAGAGTATACCCGTCCGGCGCGATACATCGAAAAGGGCAAAAGGATGACCAAACCGGCCATGAGCGAGCCTGAAATGATGTTCTTCAGTAAGGTTGGAACACTGGAGGCCTTTTATACCGATGGTTTGCGTTCATTGCTCTCCAATATGGACCACATCCCCAACATGAAAGAGAAAACCTTGCGATATCCCGGCCATATTCAGCTCATCCAGGCTTTGAAGACTGCCGGGTTTTTCGGTAAGGAGCCTGTAACGGTCAACAACAGAGCCATACGACCCATCGACTTCACCAGTAAAGTGTTGATCCGCGACTGGAAACTTGACCCTGAGGAGCGTGAGTTTACGGTGATGCGCATCCGGCTCAGCGGCCTGCAGGATGGTGAACATAAGGAGGTTGTTTACGATCTTTATGATGTGTATGATGAAAAGGAAAAATTATCTTCGATGGCCAGAACAACCGGGTTTACCGCCACTGCCAACGCCGAACTGATTCTTGAAGGTCATTTTGGCGGCAAAGGTGTTTACCCACTTGAGCTGATCGGCCTGGACGATGAATGCTACCATTTTGTGATGGACTACCTGCAGGAGCGTAATGTAAAATTTGAAATTAAGGAAAACGGGAAACGGATTGACTGACTTTTATATGAAGAAAAAGCTTAAACCGGCTGAGAATTATCGCGCCACGATGAAGGCCATTGGCTATGTGGCCAGGAAAAATGCCACCCAGGCTGATTATGACAGAATAGGCTTTATGTCGGGCCTTGAAGTGCATCAGCAACTGAAAACTGAAGAAAAACTTTTCTGCCGCTGTCCGGCCGGCATCTATCAGGATGATGATACCTATGATGCCGAGGTGATCCGGCATATGCGTCCCACCCTCAGTGAGCTCGGTGAATATGACGGTACAGCCCTGATGGAGTTCAAAACCAAAAAAAATGTGGTGTACCGCATCAAAAATGAAACCACTTGTACCTACGAAGTGGACGACACCCCCCCCTTCCCCGTAAACCTTAAGGCGGTTGACATCGCCATTGAGATCTCGCTGCTGAAGAAACTCAATATTGTTGGAGAAATACACATCACCAGAAAGCAATATCTCGATGGAAGCATACCAACCGGCTTTCAGCGCACTGCCATCATTGGTGTGGAGGGTGCCATTGAGTTGAGAAATAAAACGGTCCGCCTTATTCAACTTAGCATTGAAGAGGACTCCTGCCGTGAGATCTCCGATGTTGGCCACTGGCGTGTATACAAAACCGACCGCCTGGGAATGCCCCTTATCGAAACGGTTACTTATCCTGACATGGTCAATCCCGATGAGGTGGCTGAGGCATGTCAGGTGATCCGTTTCCTGAATCGCAGCACCGGGAAAGTGCGCACAGGCATGGGCGCTGCCCGGCAGGATGTGAATGTGAGTTGCCGGGGTGGCACGCGTGTTGAGATCAAAGGGGTATCTCGCATCAAATGGATCCCAGAGCTGACCCACAATGAAGCTTTCCGACAATATGCGCTGCTTCATATCAGGGAACTTTTGTTGCAGAAAGTAAAAAAACCGGAAAAATGGAATATGCAATACCAGGAACTCAACCCGCCTGACTTCAACTTTCGTTCAAAAGCACTCAAAGGGTTAAGGAACGCAGGGATGAAGCTGTATGGTGTCAGCTTGCCACACTTCCAGGGCTTGCTCTCCCATTTTACCCAACCCGGGAAAGTGTTTGCCGATGAGTTTAGCGACCGCCTGAAGGTGATCGCCTGCATCGAAAAGCCAAATATTTGTACCAGCGATAGCCTCAAACCGATGGAAGGGGAAGAGGTTTATCAGAAAGTGCGTAAATTGCTTGGAAGTAAATCAGATGACGCCGTTTTGCTCTTCTGGGGTCCATCAGAAGACATTGAAACAGCAATCGAGACGATAGAGGAACGTTGCCGTTGGGCATTTGACGGTGTGCCCAATGAAACACGCAAATCCTTTGCCGATGGCACAACCATATTTGAGCGCGTTTTACCCGGAGCCGACCGAATGTATCCCGATACCGACTCAAAACCAATCCCCCTGCGTGATGAGGATATCGAAAGGTTGGGAAAAAATCTTCCCATCACAACCATGGAGGCTTACCAAACCATGAAAAAATGGGGCATTCCTGAAGATACCTACACTTACATTTTTAAAAATAATCTTTTCCCGATGATCAGCGAGCTGGTTGAAAAGCAAAAGGAAGATCCTGTATTTCTCGGTACCCTTTTCGGACACCGGATGAAGTTTGTGGAGGGACATTACGAAAAGGCCTCCGGCTTTGATTTCCAAAGGGTAGCCGATATGCTGATCGCTCTGAATAAACGGGGCCTCGACCGGGAACTGATCAAACCCATGTTGCCAATAATTTACGAGCATCCTAAAATGGACCTCGATTCGATACTTACCGTACTGGACTTTACATCAATGGATGAAAAGCATGTGTTGGCAAACCTCGATTTTCTGAAGCGGAAATTTTCCAGCATCAGACATTCAAAGGGTAAGGATGCCGAATTAAAATGGTTGATGGGCCAGCTGCGCAGCCAGGCGGTTGGCAATGTTTCCATTAATAAGCTGAAACAAAAACTTGAAAAACGGATTCAATAATCTCACCAAAATATCGGATATAAAACCACAATCGATGAGCGAAGATTTCTTCCAGGGATATAAGGGCGAAGCCCTCAAATTACTAAAAAAATTTAATGTGCGCGTTTGGGGACAAACGAAAATAGAAACCAGCCGGGGAAATTTTGTTGGAACGGTTCTTCCCCGTGCGGAAAATGACGATGAAAAGCATATTGTTCTGAAAATACCTACCGGGTATAATGTCGGGATCGATATAGCCAACGTGATCAGCATGAAGGAAACGGGCTACAAGAAGGCGAACTACAAGATCCCTGAAAAAGAGTTTCCCTATACCGAAGGGCTTCCCTCCGTGAAACTGATCGGTACGGGCGGTACCATTGCCTCACGCCTGGATTACCGGACAGGCGCCGTGATCCCTGCCTTTTCACCCGGTGAACTCTATGGTGCTGTTCCGGAGCTTGCAGACATCTGCAACCTCACCACCGAGAAAGTTTTTGCCGTTTTCAGTGAGAACATGGGACCGGAGCAGTACAAACAACTCGCGGTCGCCATTGGTAAGGAGATCGAAAACGGCATCGATGGCATTGTGATCGGTCATGGTACCGATACGCTGCACCACACCGCTGCAGCACTGACCTACATGATTCAGGATTCTCCTGTTCCCATCGTTTTGGTCGGGTCTCAGCGCTCCTCCGACCGCCCTTCATCCGATGCTGCCCTTAACCTGATGCACGCCTGCTATACCGCCGGCAATGCCGATATTGCGGAAGTGATGGTTTGCATGTTTGGTCCAACATCCGATGAATATGGATTGCTCCATCGCGGGACCCGGGTTCGTAAAATGCACTCCTCTTACCGCAGCACATTCCGTACAATTGGTGACATTCCACTCGCGAGGGTTTCCCGCGACGGTATTATCCCAATCAAAAAGGAATACAACAGCCGTCGTAAAGACAAAAAGGTGAAGATCATGCCCTATTTTGAAGAAAAAGTGGC
This sequence comes from Bacteroidales bacterium, assembly GCA_007122745.1. Classification (GTDB taxonomy): domain Bacteria; phylum Bacteroidota; class Bacteroidia; order Bacteroidales; family UBA7960; genus PUPG01. Next base: position 8,186 of record SKTA01000257.1, on the reverse strand, counting down.
AATCATCTATTATTATCCCAACATGATGCCCGACATGGTTGATTCCCTGGTTGACAATGGCTATAAAGGGATTGTCATAGCGGGAACCGGGCTCGGGCACGTAAACAAACCGCTCTATCCGGCGCTGAAACGTGCCTCAGATAAAGGTGTGGCGGTATACATGACCGTTCAGACGCTTTGGGGTTATGTCCAGATGTTTGTGTATGAAACAGGACGTGAAATGATGGCCCTGGGGGTGGTGCCGGCAGAAAATATGCTGCCGGAGGTCGCGTGGGTTAAACTGGGCTGGGCACTGGGCCAGACTTCCGACCTTGAGGAGGTCAAAAAGATCATGCTTACACCCATGAATGATGACATCACCAAACGTGAACCCTATAATGGTTACCTTGTTTACCAGGGCGGACTGCCGGAGGTGGAGGATTTTATTAAAAGATTCAGGAAGTAAATAAAGATTACCTCTTGATCAGTCTTTCCACACCCAACTGATCACCTTTCATTACCCGAATGATGTATATGCCCGGAGGATGTCCCTCTAAGCTGAGTGCATGCAACCTTTGTGGCGGCAGTTCCTTGCTGAATATGCGGTCGCCAAGCATGGAGAGGACTTCTGCTTTTATGCCTTGCTCCAACCCAACAGTGGTCAATTCGAGTGTAAAATTACCTTCGGTTGGGTTGGGATAAAGTTTGAAGAAGCCGTTTTTGCGGACCTCATTAAGTAAGCCGGCTGAAAGGCCATCTTCTTCCGTTGCAATGGGCTCTTCGGTAAATGCAATGGCTTTCTGGTCGTCGCAATAGTCGTTTGCGTGGGATGCAATGCGGGCAAGGAGATAACCGCCATGTTCGACTGTTGTGCCGGGTAGCAGGTGGATGCTTTTACCGGCGATAAGGGTGGCACTGCCGCCTTCATAAACGATAAAATCTGTGTTTTCTCCAGCTGTAATGATACTATTAAGTGCAGAATGGCAATCCTCCATCCCATCCGAAACAAAAATATCCTGGAGATATAAATTATCCTGTAAACTCTCAATCGTAACCGTTCCAGGGATGGCATCGGTCATGATGTTTATACCATTGGCATCGGCAATCACGGCCTCTATGATATCAAGTGTATAAGCGCCTGCAATCTCCGGGGTTTGTACATCAAAGGATACAATAACACCGTTGTTGCCCAGAAACGGTTTTGTTGGAATCGCCGCGCTGATCATGCGCGCTATGTTGTCTTGAACAATGGCAAACTCAAAAAAGTGACCATCGTCGCGGTATAATTGAGCGGTGCCCGGCACATGGCTGAAACCTGAAGGCAAAGGTATGTCAAGATTGAAACCGGCAAAAGCGTCATCATTTATAATCTCCAGTTCAATGGTAGCGGTTTGACCTGCAATAGCGCTGACATCAAATATCTTCATGATGTTGGAACTCACAGTTTCCTGTGCAGCCGGAACTTCTGCAATGTAGGGGATGTGTTGTGGTTTGGTAACAACGATGGTTACATCACCTCCGTCAAGGATCGGGTCGATGGGTACATCAACCGCTCCCGTTTCATCAACAAAAGCGGCGCCATGCAGTAGACCGTTCATCGAAATACCGACATAAGAACCGGGAAGTGCTTCCACGGTATAGGTATCAAGTCCTATGGGTAAAATGGGCATGTGGGATACCACATTTTCGGAGCCTTCGGTTAGGTATACTACTGTTGAAGGATCACCGAACGTATGATATCCTTCCCAGTACCACTGAACGTTAGAGTGGGTTGGATAATTCTGAAGGTGTGCTTCGGTGATGGCCAGATTGCCGACAAATTTAATGGAAGCAACGGCAACATAATCGGAAATGAAGTGTGCATCATATGCCCCGGGTGTTGTCTCATCCACAGAGGGAACATATCCATTGTTGTTTCCACTAATCGGGAAAGCGCCCACGGCCCAGTAAAAGTCTTCGAACCAGTGGGTGTTTGGTGCCGATCCGATGTAAGCCACTGCACCTTTGTTTTCAGCACGCATCCAGGCTTCTCCAATGCTTTCCGCGTGACTAAACTGCGCACTCTCGCAACAGTTTCCAATTGCCAGGGGGTAGCTGCCTGAATTGGTCATGTTGTGTATGTCAGATGCTGAAAGATGGGGGTTTGCCCATCTGGTTGATGAACAGTGTGCTGTATAATTGATCATACTCACTGCAATCCGCGCTTCATCATAAACACCTGAATAGGAGTTAAGGTATGCGTTTACATTTGCAAAACCTTGGGCGGCATTAAAATAGTTTTGTGTTGCATAATGAACTGTTGGTTGTCCTATCTGTGGATTCCAGTAGTTATCGTGTCCGGCAATTAATGTGACATCATTCAGGTAGGAGGGATCGGTAAATTCATATTGTTGATAATAAAGGATCTTATCCAACTGGTTCTGCAGCTCCTGCACATTTCTTGCCGAAAGTCTTCCGATATACATGTCAGGGAAATAATCACCGTCTACGGAAGCATAATACAAATCGGTTACCTGGCTTGAAGCACTGCCAATTGCAGAAGCGGGCAGTTTGGTGGGGTCACCTGCAACTATTACGAAGGTGGGCGCCGGATCCTGCGGAGTACCTGCATTATACTTATCATGAATGAAGCTTTGAATGGCAGAAGCGGAGCTACCGATCTCACTGGTGTATGCTTCAATGATCTCGAAACCCTGTTTGGTTTTCCATTCAATAAAAGGTTGAAGTGTTTCCTGAAAGTCATCATGAGAAACGATGACCATCTTCACAGGATACTTCAACAGATCGGGATGGTCATCAAAAACATCACGGGTGTCGAACCTGTTGATCACCTGATCATACACCACATCAAACCATGGGGAAAATGTGGAAGCCTTGATCTCCCTGGTCAAGGCTTCATCAGCACCTGTATATTCAATCTCCACTTCAATGTTGTTGTAAACCCTGATGCTGTTGTTTGCAGGGTTGTAATGTACCGGTGAAATGGTCACACGGCCCAGCCTTTGGCCGCGCATCACGCCAAGGACCTCAACTGTTGCAATTTCCGGTTCAATATAACTGCGTTTGCTGTAAATATCCGGTTTATACTTAAAAGGAACCTCGCTGATATCCTGGTCTTTACGCAAAGAAGGCTGCACAGGCACCAGGGGGTGTTCGACACCAAAATCGGATAAACGATAATACTCAGTGGTATAGTTGAGTACCCTGATACTTACCTCTGCACCAAAAGGAACTTCTATCAGTTTGTTGGATGCAGGAAGCTTTGGCGTGCCAAGTGCTCCGATACTGTGCCCGCCTGGCATAATCAATTCGGTGAATGTGCCATGTTCGGTTTTAACAGTTAAAAAGTTCAGGCCTTCAAAAGAAAAAAGAAAACTGGTATTTTCAAAACTGTTTTGCCGTAACTCAGAAATACTTCTGTCATTATCAAAGTTGATCATTAATTCATATGCATGAAGGCTGCAAAGATTAATGAAAAACAAGATGAACCAGGTTAATGATTTTTTATAATTGATCATGATTAAAGCTCTTGTTTTTGGGTGTTAAGGTTTTTAAAGTAATTAACAGCTTTTGTCTTATAACGATGTTCCTTAATATATTTGTGCCAGATATTAAACCTTTATGTTCCGGCGGCATATCATCCGGTTAGGGCTCTTCAGGGGGATAACCCTCTTCACCCATATGGATATTGGTCGTAATTATAACATCCTGTACATTTATTATTCCGTCGCCATTTACGTCTGCGTTTATGAAACAGAACGGATCAGGCTGGTGGCCCATGAAGTAGCTGATGATCATAACCACATCGGAAGCATTAACCTGCCCGTCGTTATTGACATCGCCCAGGATATTATTGAGGATGACATCAACGTAAACATTGCCGTTGCCCGCAGTTACCTGACCGGTAGCTGACAAATAGCAATTCCGCTCTACCGTGTAGGTGTATGTGCCCGCATTTACATTCTCAAAGAGATAATCACCCGGGGCATTTTCAACATTGCCTAAGGTGACAACGGCGTCGTGGATGCTGTTGCCATCAGTATCCAATACGTCGAAGGCAACATAATGGGTGGGCAAAGCGAAGTGTGCAGTAAGTTCACGGGCTTCTTCTGCCATGAAAACATACAATGCACCTGCCGGTTCATCACCGTCCATGACTATTTCGCCGTCTTCCGTCCAGTTAGCAAAGAGGTAACCTGTTTCGGGCACGGCATTTAGAAAAACATTTGCACCATTATTAAAAAAACCGGTACCTGAATAAGGATGCACATTCCCCCTTTCTCCCTCAATATATACGTTCACTTCAACAATTTCACCTGAACCTTCGCCTCCCAGGCCGATATGAATATTTTTTGTGTGATAATTAAACAACTCCACACCTGTGATCGTCACGGCATCGTTATTATCAGCACTGTATTGGATGTCATAAGTTCCATGCAGGAGGGGCCTGTTGTAATTGCCATGTGGCAAAGCGGTGTTCACCTGGGAGTTGTCACTGTCATGTCCTGGAATATAAACTTCAGCGAGCAATGGTTCTCCGGTATCATTATCATAAACGGTGCCGTGCAAACCATAAGTGGATTGCCTGATATAGTTTATAAGGGAACGGTAGTTATAACTCCAGTGTGCCGGAAGCAGGGCCGGGTTCAGCAATTTTTGATTGCTAAGCTCCAGGGTGAATTCGCGGCAGTTTTTATAATAGTTAAAATAATCCTGGCGGCTTCCGTAAACCACATACCAATCGCCACCGTGGGTTACACCATCACCCATGCCTGTCATATAGCCTGTTGGACTGTGCGCATGAACGGTATCCACATACTCATACATTACGAACCCCCACCAGTTGTGGTCTGCATGCTTATTCTGACCTGAGGTCCAGCTGTCAAAAGGAAAATTAACCAGTTCGATCCCCCCATGCATGTTTGCCGACATGATGAAATTCATGGTATCGGTAAAGTTTATCATGGCTGTGGTCTCAGGTTGCTCCGCATGCAATGGGTCGTTTACCGGATTGGGATAATTGCGGTTTAGATCCACACCGTTGATATTCCCCCTGGTGGCGCCGGCCAGGGTAGCATTATTATATCTGTATGTGCCATCCGGGTTTTCATTCGGACAAATCCATATCTCCACGCTGTTCATAAGGTCTGTAATGGCATCATCTTCTCCGTAATTTGTCAGCAGGTGGTATATGAGTCGCAGCGAAAGGATGAATCCGGCCGTTTCATCACCATGCATGGTGGAGGTATACATGAACTGAGGCACCGGGCGCCTTGTTTCGACCTGGGGTGAAATTTTGGCAAACAGGAGATCGCGGTCCAATACCGTTTCCCCGATTTTGACGATCTCCACCAAATCGGGAAACGCATCTTCGAAATAATACATAAGCGAAACATATGCCTCATAGGTGGGATAAAAGTCCCAGCTATCCGCCAGGTCGCGTGTCTTGAGCTCTTCCCATGTCTTCATGTTGAGGTCAAAGTCAACATCACCCGGATGATCAAGAACCTGATAAGGAATTTCCATGTCAAGGAAATGGGAAAATGTTGCTTTGTTGGCATATGCATACACATCGTCCTCCAGAACTTTGTCAACGGAAATGAGGTTCACCAAATCCTGCAGTCCGGTTGCAGGTTTTTGAAAAAGAAAGTATACTTCCCCTTTTTTCTCCAGCATGTTTTTCGCTTTTTGGAATTGATCATCAGTAGATGCAAAAGTTGCTGAAATAGAAATCAAAATTATATAACAAGAAATGAGAATATATTGTTTTAGATATGTAGAATAGTTCATGATATTAAATAGAGATTTAAGTTTTGCGTGGTGTGCAATAAAGTACCTTTTAGTTTCGATCATGCTTTAAGGGAATCGTTGCTTTTATCTTTCGAAACAATGGTGCGGTAGGGAAACGGGATCTCCACGCCCTCCTGGTCAAACTTTTCTTTAATCGACTTATAAAGGTCGGTGCGAAGGATGAAAGCATTCAGAGAGGAGCTTGCCCAGACATAGGCACGTAGATTTACTGAATACTCACCAATTCCCATCACGCGAACCACCACGGCGGGTTCGTTGGCAGTGATCTGTTCCTCTGTTCTGTTGTCAATAAACAGGGGGTGTTTCATGGCTTCGTCACGCAAGATCTTCATTGCCAGGTCGATGCTGCTGTCGAAGCTGATTCCCAGCTCAATGAGGCTGCAAACTTTCTCGTCAACAATGTTGCTGTTGATGATGGTTTGGTTATTGATCACCGAGTTTGGAATGATAATGCGGCGGTTCTCATTATTTCGGATCACGGTATGCCGCAGGGTGATGTCTTCCACAGTGCCAAAATGTTCGTTGTTGATTTTGATGTAATCTCCAACCCGAAAAGGTTGGGAAGTAACGATGAATACGCCTGAGATGATGTTGGCAAAAGCTGCTTGCGATGCAAAACCGATGATGACGGCCAGAATGCCAGCTCCGGCAAACAATGTAACACCCAGGGAGCGAAGTTCGGGGATGATGTAAAAAATCAGAATGAATGCAATGAGAAAGATGATAAAACTGACGGCGTTTTTCACAAAACGGTATTTGGTTACATCCACATGCAAGGGTGTAATGGTTTTCCGCTCAAAATACCTTTGCATGAGACCTCTGAATATCCTTGTTGTGAGTGATGCCAGTAAAAGGATCAATACGGAAGAAAAAAGGTACGTGATGACCCACGGACTCAATCCCAGCCACTCAGAAAGGCTGACCTGAATATTACTCATGGCACCTGCAGGAATTATGGTTTTACAATAATGATGCAAATCGTTCTGCAAGATAGAAAATGTTTTGGGAAAATTCAGCTTTCGGTCTACTGGATCTAATTATTTAACAAAGCTTACTATTGCTTTCAGATTGTACTTTGTGAAAAATCATCCATTGTTGAAATCGAATACAGTGTTCGGGTTTGAACACCAAATGTTCGTATTCGACCAAAAACAAACGTATAGATTAAACAAAAGTATTATTATATTGCAAGGTAAGGTTTTGTAATTGTTTGGATGATATTGTTTAAGAACAACTGGTATGCAAATTGATCGGTTTTGTTTTGTAACACGCAGCATTCCAAAAGAATAAATCAAAATGTTATTATTCCAGTGCAAGTTGGTTTTGCGACATTTAAAAAAATTCCGATTATCCTCTTTTGTTATATTTTTGGGATTTTCTACCTCACTGGCATGCAGTCTTATTCTGCTGATATGGATTTACAATGAATATAATTATGACCGGTTCCATGATAACCATCATAGGATTTACAGAGTTGGAGTTCAGGGTGTTTTTATATCTCCTGATTATTTTATTTCAGGAAACTCAATGGCGCCACTTGGCCCTTATTTACAGGAAGAAGTGCCTGAGGTCGAAATCTTTGTCCGTTTAGCGGACCGCCAGCATGATGTAAGTTTACCCGGGAAAGATATTTTACTAAAAGATCAAAACACTTTGTTCGCTGACTCTGCCTTTTTTGACTTATTCAACTTTGAACTACTAAGAGGGAGTCGTTACGATGCTTTGCGAGAGCCATTTTCTGTGTTATTAACAAGTCAAGTCGCTGAAGTTTTGTTTGGAGATTCTGATCCAATTGATCAAATTATAAATGTTGAGGATAACAATTACCTGGTGCGTGGAATAATATCGGATCCTCCTGCAAATACACACATTAGCTATTCAGTTATTTGTTCTTATGCTTCACTCTACGAGGATTATAGATTTGGTGATTCATTTCATTCCTGGTCAAATATAAATTCGAGATTATATGTAAGGTTAACAGAAGGTTCAGATGCTGATTTATTTGAGGAAAAAGTTAAAGCTATTTTGGAAGAAAACTTCAATAAAAGTGCCAAAGAAAGGGGGTATTATCTCCACCCTTATTTACAAAGTTTAAAATCGATTCATTACGATAGTGCAGTTCCCGGTGGCTTTAAGGAAGACTTTGACAAAACCAGGATGGGTGCGCTTGTATTGGCCGTTACCCTTTTACTAATTGTTGCTATTATTAATTATGTTATCCACGCCTTGGCAATGTCATCCATGAGGACAAAAGAGGTAGCAGTCAAGAAGGTATTTGGTGCAAGCAAAATTTCTTTGCAAAAACAATTCATAGGGGAGTCTTTTCTAATTGTATTTATTGCTTTTATTGTCGCAATTGTATTATTTGATTTGCTGCGTCCGTTGTTTAATCATGT
>SKTA01000203.1 GCA_007122745.1 Bacteroidales bacterium | reverse complement strand
TTAAAATCCTGCCGCTGATGCTCCCCCTGCAGGATAAGGTTTTTTATGTAATTAGACATCGGTCTGAAATTTTTATCGGCAGAAAAACAATCGATAATTGACAATTGACAATCGGTCATCGGTCATCGATAATCGGCCATCGTTTAGTACGCGCGTTCATTCCGTCCTTCAATATAATTAACAAACGACCGAACCGCCACTTTGTTTCCGCCCGGGGTTGGATAATTGCCGGTAAAGTACCAGTCACCTTTGTGGTTGGGGCAGGCAGCGTGCAGGTCTTCAATGGTCTGGTAAACAATTTCCAGTCTTGCTTTCACCTCTGGCGGATGCAGCATTTCGGCGATCTTTGAGGAAATCTCTTCCGGCCGGAAAGGACGATATATTTCGCGAACCACATTTTCAACATCCTGTGTCGGACGTTTCAATTGTTCCTTGCATTCTTTATAAACAAGATTGATCACATCCTCCCGGCCTGTTTCCCTTAACAAGGCCAGGGCGGCGCGGAAGGCAATGAAATCTCCCAGCCTGGTCATGTCAATGCCATAGCAATCAGGGTAGCGGATCTGGGGCGCCGAAGAGACGATCACTATCGATTTTGGTCCAAGGCGGTCAAGCATCCTTACAATGCTTTGCCTCAATGTGGTACCGCGGACAATACTATCGTCGATCACCACCAGGTTGTCAACCCCTTCCCTGACCAGTCCGTAGGTGACATCATACACATGCGCAACCAGCTCATCCCGCTTCATGTCTTCGGTGATGAAGGTGCGCAGCTTGGCATCTTTAACCGCCACCTGATCGACACGCGGCCTGAGTGCCAGGATCTGCCCCAGCTTTTCGGGGTCATATTGGCCCTGCATCTCCATGATGCGGTCTTTCTTAACGGTGTCACAAAAGTCGTTCATCCCTTCCACCATCCCCTTAAATGCAGCAATTGCAGTATTTGGAATGTATGAGAAGATGGTATGGTCAAAATCGTAATGTATCGTTTTCAGGATGGCGGAAACCAATTGGCGGCCCAGTCGCTTTCTTTCCTGATAAATATCGGCATCCGTTCCGCGCGAAAAATAAATCCGCTCAAATGAGCAGGCTGCAGATTTTTCCGGGTTTTTACATAGCTTCTCCTCTACCCTGCCGTCGCGCTTGATGATCAATGCATGTCCGGGCCGGATCTCCGCAATGGAGTCCAAAGGAACATTGAATGCCGTTTGTATCGCCGGACGCTCGCTGGCAACAACGGCCACCTCATCATCCCGGTAATAGAACGCCGGACGAATGCCTGACGGATCGCGCATCACAAACGCATCACCGTGACCAACCATTCCGGCAACTACATAACCTCCGTCCCAGTATTTACCGGTATTGGACAGAATCCGCGCAAGATCCAGGTCGCGGGCAATCAACGGGGAAATCTCTTTTTTCGTGTATCCCTCTTTTTTAAAATGTCGGTAGAGGTCTTCATTCTCATCATCAAGAAAATGACCCATTTTCTCAAGAATGGTTACCGTATCACTGGTTTCGCTTGGGTGTTGTCCGATGTGTACAAGACTGTCGAAAAGCTCATCTACGTTAGTAAGGTTGAAATTACCTGCGATCATCAGGTTTTTCGACATCCAGTTGTTTTCCCGCTGAAAGGGATGACAGTCCTCCAGGCGGTTCCTGCCATAGGTTCCATAACGAAGGTGGCCGAGAAACAGCTCCCCGGTAAAATCCTGATGGCGTTTCAGCCAATCAATGTCTTTAAGACACTCAGGGTGTTGCTTCGTCGCCTTTTTTATATTGCCATGGATCTGTTCAAAGATGTCTTTTATGGGATTGGTTTTATTGCTTCTGATACGGTTCATGTATCGCGACCCCGGCCTGACATCAAACTTGATGCAACCAACACCGGCGCCATCCTGGCCCCTGTTGTGCTGCTTCTCCATCAGAAGATAAAGCTTGTTTAGGCCATAAAATGCTGTTCCGTAATTTGAAAGGTAATATTCCAAAGGCTTCAGGAGGCGCAGAAGCACCACGCCACATTCGTGTTTTATTTGTTCACCCATAAAAAAGCGATTATAAAACACAAAGGTAAGAATTAATGTGCTGCTGTGAAGATGTGCAAATGTACCGGTGTGCAAATGTTCATTAATCTTTTGCGTAGCTGTTGATCAGCTCAATGGTACGTTGTTTTGTGTCGCGCAGGAACCATTTTTTATATTCAAAAGGGATGAATGCCGATTTTACGCCATTAATGACAAGGTCCAGAATGTTCTGGGGCGTTAATCCAAAGTTTTTGTAGGCAAGATAATACTCATCCGTCATCGTGGTGTTGGTTACCAGCCTGTTATCTGTGTTTAGCGTAACGCGCAAGCCAAGGTCCAGGTAAAACTTGAACGGGTGGCGCTCCATGGTTTTGGCTGCCTGTGTTTGTACGTTGCTCGATAAACAGATCTCCAAAGGAATTCGGTGGTCGTTCACGTAGTTCAGCAGGTCACCATCCTCTTTCAGCCTGGTGCCGTGTCCGATGCGGTGTGACCCGCAATAGTGCAGTGCCTGGTGGATGCTGTCGGGGCCATAGGCCTCACCGGCGTGGATGGTCACGTTGATATTGTTCGACAAAATAAGGTTGAAGGACTCCAGGTGGTCGCGTGCAGGATAGTTGTACTCTGCACCGGCCAGGTCAAACCCAACAACTCCCCTGTTCTTGAAGGCAACGGCAAGTTCTGCCATCTGCATGCTCACCTCGGGCGATATGTTGCGGATCCCGCAAACGATTACGCCACTCTTCACGCCGAAGTCGCGCTCTGCATCCTTCAGCCCCTCAACAACCGATTCAAGAATTACGGTGACGGGAAGCCCTTTTTTCGTGTGAAGGATTGGGGAATAACGCACCTCGATGTATTGCACGTTCTCTTTGGCATTGTCTTCAACCAGCTCATAGGCTGCCCGGTAGAGCGATTCTTCCGTTTGCATCACCTTCAGTGTAAGGTGAAAAGCTTCAAGATATTCGTTCAGTGATGAATGCATTTTCCCAGGTCCAAGCTTCTTAACCAGCTTTTGGCGGGTGTCTGCCCCAATGTCGATCTTGTCCTTTTGTGCCAATTCCAGAATGGTTTCGATGCGCATCGAACCATCCAGGTGCACGTGAAGGTCCGTTTTGGGAAGTTTTTCAAAAAAAGCCCTGTCAAAAGGCTTTTGGGGAGATTTCAGGTCGGGATCACCGGTATAGTATTTTTCTTTTTGTTTCATTTTTTGAAAATTATAATGTGATGTTTTACGAATTATTTTGTTTTCATACAATTAATCCTGCGAAATTGTTCAATAATGCGCCGGATAATTGATTTGCAAAGGTACGAATATCGCGGCAACCAAAATCTGCCGGACGATTTTATTACTTTAATTGTACGAAAAACAGGAGGATTGGTTACACGGGCGAAGCATCTCCCGGGTTTTCATTGTCATTCTTTGCGTGTTTTGCGTAAAAACATTTTGCGGCCTTTGCGTGGAATTATTTGTTCCTCGCAAAAAACACAACCCAATGTCATTCCCACATTGTGGCCACCGCATTTTCACGGGGGCTGGACACTCAGGATAACAGGAAAAAGTTCCCCCGTTTGCACGCATTTATGCTTACCAAATCAACCAATCACCCATTCAACAAATCAACTAAAACCCACGCAACACCGCCTTAACACTGCTCAGGTAGCCGCCTCCGAAAAGGTTGACATGCACCATCAGCGGATAGAGGTTGGCAATGTCCATGCTCTTTCTCCAGGAGGGTTCAAGGGGGTAAGCTTCGTTATATGCCTCATAAAAAGCACTGTCGAACCCGCCGAAAAGCTTTGACATCCCCAGGTCCATGTAACGATGTCCGTAATAAACCGCAGGGTCGATGATGACTGCCCGGCCATCGCTTCCAATCATGAAGTTACCGCTCCAAAGATCGCCGTGCAGCAGGGCGGGTGGCTCTTCCGGGAAAAAGTCTGACAAATGTTTGTAGAGTCTTTGAAACATCTGCGACAAATCCGGACCGGCACTTCCCTGTTCTCTGGCAATTCGCAATTGGGCTTCCAGCCGTTCCACAACAAAAAAATCAATCCAGGAAGCATGCCACTTGTTTTGCTGCGGTAAGCTTCCGATGTAGTTATCATAGTCAAGTCCATGACCTTTGTTCTCCTGGCCCATAATGATGCGGTGCATGTTGGCCATCTCCGATCCAAAATGGAACCAAAAATCATCCTGCTGTGCTGCAGAATCAATGAACTCAAGCACAAGAAAGCTGTTTTCTCCCTCTTCACCAAAACCGATCACCTCAGGCACATAAACGGTATTGCTGTTACGCAGCAGTAAAAGCCCCTTAGCCTCCGCTTCAAACATTCCCGGATAGCGGCTTGCGCTATTGTATTTCACAAAAAAAGGGCCCTCTGATGTTTTGAGCCGGTGTGCATCGTTGATGCACCCCCCTCCCACCCCCGATGTGTGTGTCACCTGAACGGGTTTTCCAAAATGCTGATTTAAAAGTTTTTCTGCAACGGTTTTTATTTCTGTAGATAACATTTTTGTTATGTTGATTCGTAAATTGATGATTGGTTGATTTGTGTTAAGCGTTTAGCGTTTAGGCGTTTAACGTTTAGCGTTATTAATACATTTTCTAATTTGCTAATTGATAAATTTGCTAATTAATACATCTGCTAATCTGCTCATTTGCCAGTCAATCCAAACTCCTCCACCACCTTATACTCCGGGCCCTCTGGGTGTAAAATGCTTTCATACAAACTGAATGAACTGATATCATAACTGCCAAAGCTGCTTGATTTATAAGCCATCAGCATCTGTTTCAGCATGTCGGGATGGGTGAGCTTTTTGATGCGCCCCAGGGTTATGTGCGGACTGACGTTTTGTTTGTCGGGTTCGTAACCCACTGTTTTCAGTCGTTTGTGCAGTTGTTGATAAATACCATTCAGTGTATCGGACGACTGCGCACCCATCCAAATTACGCGCGGTTCCTTTGGGGGCCCAAATGTTCCGCACCCTTCAAGAAATAGTTTAAAGGGAGATGATTCCGCGGCTATGAGCCGGGCCACCCTGACAATATCCCTGATCCTGTCTGGAGGGGTGTCTCCAAAAAACTTTAATGTCATATGCATGTGGTCGGGGTCCACCCAGTTGATGCGTGAATCGTGAAGCGCTTGCTGAAAGTTTGTCAGCACCTCCTTGGTCTGATAGGTTGGCGGAACGCTGATAGCCAGAAAGGTTCGTTTCATAAGCTTAATATTTCCTGTTATTTATCAATTATTATCATGCAATGAGATTTAAAACATTAAAACAGCAGGTTGCATGTGTTGAAGTTGTTTATTCTTTTTGTTTTTAAAAAATATTGTAAATTTGCAGTCAGCAAAAGGGGAATTAGCTCAGTTGGCTAGAGCGTTTGACTGGCAGTCAAGAGGTCACCGGTTCGAGCCCGGTATTCTCCACAAAACCGGATGCGATTCAGTATCCGGTTTTTTATTTTCCACCCGTTTGTTGTTGTTTTTCTTTCCATTGCGCCGAAAAGCTTTTAACCACCCTTGGCATGGTGCGATTTTCGCCCCACCCCTTCTTTAAAAACTGTGTTGCAAAAAAGTTCTTTATCCACGGAGGCGGCATGTCGAGTCTTTTACGCTTTTTCATGGCCCATTTATAGGCCTTAATGGACATCTTTTCTGAGCGACTGAAAAGACCCATTTTCTGGCTAAGGTTCCGATTATAAAGCAGCTGGTGATGAAGATCGATCCCGACAGGACAAACTTCCGTACATTTACCACACAAACTGGTAGCAAAGCTCAGGTGTTTGTAGGTCTCAAATTCTCCGGACAAGTGGGGGGTGATTACCGCTCCGATGGGACCGCTGTAGATCGTACCATAAGTATGGCCGCCAATATTTCGGTACACCGGACAGGCATTCAGGCAGGCACCGCAACGGATACAGGCCAAATTTCTTCGCTGTGGAGTGGCCTTGAGCAAACGGCTTCGTCCATTGTCCAAAAGGATCACATACATCTTTTCCGGACCATCGTTTTCACCCGGTTTCTTGGGTCCAAACACCAGGGAGTTGTAGGCTGTCAAATGCTGTCCGGTGCCGTGGGTTGCAAGCAAAGGCCAGAAAAGGTCCAGATCGCGCATAGTGGGAATGATCTTTTCGATGCCGGTAATGACAATGTGGATTCCGGAAACCGACATAGAAAGTAAAGCATTCCCTTCATTTTCAGTCAGCGCCACAGCCCCGCTTTCAGATATCAAAAAGTTTGCTCCGGTAATGCCCGCTTGCACAGATGCAAACTTTTCCCGCAATGTTTGGCGAACAAATTTTGTAATTTCGTCGGGACTGCTATCCCGGGGAAGATCGAAACGGTTGTGAAAGATCTTTGCCACATCATCTGCCGACAAGTGCATGGCGGGCGTAACAATATGATAGGGCTTGTCGTTGGAGATCTGAACAATATATTCACCCAGGTCCGTTTCAAAGCATTCTACCCCGTTCTTTTCAAGGAAAGTAGTGATGCCCGCCTCTTCGGTTACCATAGATTTGGATTTCACCACCTGCTTTACATGATTTTCCTCAAAGATTCCGAGGATCGCTTTTCTGGCTTCTGCCACATCCTGTGCCCAAATAATCTTGCCGCCACGTGCCGTGAAATGGTATTCAAATGTTTTGAGATGATCTTCAAGGTTTTCAATCACGTAATGTTTGCGCAGCGCGGCACGTTTTCGGGCCATGTCAAGATTGCGAAACTGCTGTTTTCCAAC
>SKTA01000095.1 GCA_007122745.1 Bacteroidales bacterium | reverse complement strand
TTTTTTATTTATTTTTAACGTAAAAATTGAATAAATGAATGCAAAACAAACGTAGTGGGGTTTTAATATTCTAAAAATTGTTGTAAATTTGGTATTCAAAATAAATAATAACCAGGAAATTATATATAAATCATCAGTTAATTTAAATTAAATCAATATCAATAAAAGCTCCCATTATAAAATTTTATAATTATGGCAAAGGTAAAAATACTCATCGTAGAAGATGAAAGCATTGTGGCAAAAGATATTCAAAATAGCTTGAAAAAGATTGGATATCAGATATCTGCAGTTGTAAACAGTGGTGATAAGGCAATCAGGGAAGTTGAGGAGAACAAGCCCGACATCATCCTGATGGATATTATGCTGAAAGGGTCCATGACAGGGATAGAAGCAGCAAAACAAATTAAAGAACGTTTCTCGATGCCTGTAATTTTTCTAACGGCTTATGCCGATGATAATACTTTAAATAAGGCCAAGATTACGGAACCTTACGGATATATCATCAAGCCATTCAGAGAAAAAGAGCTGCAAACAACCATAGAAATGGCACTCTACAAATATGAAAAGGATGAAGAACTGAAAAAAGAGCGGGACCTGTATCATTCTCTCATAGAAAACAAAGAATCAAAGGACTCCATTTTTGTTCGTGCTGATTACAGGTTGAACAAGATAAATTTTGACGATATTTTCTATGTGGAAGCATTGAAGGATTATGTGGTTATCAATACCAGCGACAACAACTATACGACCCACACCACAATGAAAGAGATGGTACGCATCCTCCCTGCAAAAGATTTTGTGAGAATACATCGTTCCTTTATAGTGAACCTGAATAAGATCTTCTCGATCAAATACCCTGACCTGGTGATCGAAGGAAAGATGAAGGTGTTGCCGATCGGAGGCTTATACCGTAAAGAACTCTACAGCAGGTTAAACCTGATATAAAGAAACACCAAATACAAAAAAGCGCCTTCGGGCGCTTTTTTTATGCACATACTTAAAGTTAAGTTTTAGAGAAAGCTAGCAGATCTCAAAATCCAGCTCTTTCTTTAAAAAATCAGCGCGCTTGATGCGAATCCGGACCGGACCGCCCAGCTTATATTCTTTTTGTGTATTGTAACCGATCACCCGGAAATTATCTTCATCCAGGAAATAATTATCATCCTCCATATCACGCAACCGAACCATCCCCTCGCACTTGTTTTGCTTGATCTCAACATAAATTCCCCATTTTGAAACGCCTGAGATTAAACCTTCAAACTCCTCCCCTATCTTATCCGACATAAATTCCACCTGCTTGTATTTAACCGATTCCCTTTCAGCCTCCTGGGCAAGCCGTTCCATTTGTGAAGCGTGCTGACAATGTTCCTCATAAACACCCTGATCTGCAGAAGCGGAACCAAAATCATAAGCATGAAGCAACCGATGGACCATCATGTCGGGATATCGGCGAATGGGCGATGTAAAATGGGTGTAATGGTCGAACGCAAGTCCGTAATGTCCTATGTTCACGGTAGAATATTCAGCCTTAGCCATGGTTCTTATGGTAAGGGTTTCGATCATGTTTTCCTCCCCCTTTCCACGTGTATCGTATAACAGCCGGTTGAACGATTTTGCAATATTGTTGCGTGTATCGGTTTTTATTTTGTACCCGAGCTTTTCAACAAAGGTGGCAAGTGTGTTCAGTTTTTCCGGATTCGGAATGTCGTGCACCCGGTAAACAAATGTTTTGGGTTTTTGCCCTTCACGTATTTTTCCTATCCGCTCAGCCACTGCTTTGTTGGCCAGCAGCATAAACTCCTCAATGAGCTTATGTGCCTCCTTCTGATCTTTAAAATACACCTCCAGCGGTTTTCCATCCTTATCCAGTTTGAACTTAACCTCTTGGCGTTCAAAGTCTATTGCACCATTCCGCATCCGTTTTTCCCGAATCCGTACAGCAAATCCATTCAGCAAACCAATCTCATCATGAAACAAACCGGTGCCGGATTCAATGATATCCTGAACCGCATCATAATTAAACCGGTGATTGCTGTTTATAATAGTTTTTCCAATCCATTTTTTCAGGATACGCGTTTGTTCGTTAATTGTAAAAACTACCGAATAACAAAGCTTGTCTTCGTTTGGTCGCAACGAGCAAACCAGGTTGGATAATTTTTCGGGAAGCATAGGTATGGTTCTGTCGACCAGGTATATTGATGTTGCACGCTCACGCGCAATCTGTTCCAGCAGGCTCTTTGGTTTTACATAATGTGTGACATCTGCAATATGAACACCCACCTCCCAGGTGGAGTCATTAATCTGTTGAATCGATAATGCATCATCAAAATCCTTTGCATCAGCCGGATCGATGGTAAATGTTGTTATTTTGCGAAAATCACGGCGTCCTGAAATGTCTTCTTTTGATATCGTTTCGGAAACTTTTTCTGCCTCTTTTTCGACGACTGGATCAAACCGGGAAGGAAGATTGTACTCTGCAAGAATGGCATGCATTTCAACTTCATTATTTCCAGGTTCACCCAATACCTCCACAACCCTTCCGAAAGGATTTTTTGAAGGGGGTGACCAATCAAGAATCTCTGCAATAACCTTTTCCCCCTCTTTGGCACCATTTAAATTTTCCGGTGCAATGAAAATATCGATTGGCATCGATTTGCTGTCAGGCAATAAAAATGCAAAATTTCCTGTGCGTTGAATAACGCCGACAAAAATGTTTTTGGAGCGCTTAAGCACCTTAATGATCTCCCCATCTATCTTCTGGTTTTTGCGCCGGGGAAACAAACGGACCTTTACAACATCCCCATGAAGGGCATATCCGGTATTGTTTGAAGAAATGCGGACATCATCAAGCAAGTCGTCGGAAATAACATAAGCCTTACCGGTTTGCTTCATGTCAACAACTCCCTCAATGAATGGCCCGATCTGCTTTTGCTTTTCAAGATATGCCGGACTTAACTTAAATTTACCCTTATAGGCCTCGATCAGAACACCCTCTTTCGCCAGGGAATAGAGAAGACCCGACATATACTTTTTGTGTTCCTTTCCCGTTTCTCCGAGAGATTTTATGACCTGCTTGTAATTGAATGTCTGGCGGGGAACAGATTCAAATACACGAATCACTTTTTCCCTTAGCTCTTTTTTGATGTTTTCCTTTTTTGATGCCATAAAAAATTTTGTTTTCCCCAAATTAATGCGTTCACCATTAAAACATGCAAACCGATGGTTGTATGTTTTAAATAATTGAATGTGAATATCTTCAATAAATTAATTTGAGTGGTTTTGTGGATAAAGTTCCTTTATATTGGAATCATGTCTTATTTAAGAAATTTTAAATAAGAAAATGGACACAAATTTCGTAATTTCGTAAGTTCAATACATTTACGAATAAACTGTAACAGAAACATATGTCCTCCTCTTTTGATATATTACTCAATAAACTAGACCGCTTTATACGGCGATACTATCTCAATCAATTAATTAAAGGTAGTCTTTTTTTTGGAGCCGGCCTTGTCTTCCTCTTTATTCTTTTCATAAGTTTTGAACATTTTGGTTACCTGAGCACGAACGTGCGTTTTGTGCTTTTCTACGGGTTTTTGTTGTTTAATTTGTTTGTATTCATCAAATATGTAATGATTCCTTTATTGGGAATGCTGCGCATCGGAAGGAAAATCGGTCCGGAACAAGCGGCTAACATCTTAGGAAAACATTACCGTAATGAATTGAATGATAAAATAACAAATGTTTTACAACTTAAAGACTATCTCAGGGAAAATCCGGAAAATGCCGCACTTATCATTGCCGGTATAGATCAAAAAACAAACCAGATCATTCCACTGCCTTTCCAACGCGCCATTCCGCTGAAAGGGAACCTAAGGCTGGTGCCCTATTTTATTGTACCCCTTCTGTTTGTAGGAATCTTTTACCTGGTTCAACCCGCATTCATTATTGAATCTGCGAGCCGCATCGTGCAATACGACACACATTTCGAACGCCCCAGGCCATTTGACATACAGATGATATCCGAACCCGGTGCCTTCCGGCATGAAGATGTAGAGATTATTGTTGAAACCCGGGGACAAATTATTCCGGCATCCGCAAACATTCGTCTGAATGGAGGGAATTTCAGAATGAATGAAGAGAAGACCGGCGTCTTTTCGCGCACGGTAAGAAATGTTCAGGATAATCTCCATTTCTTTGTTGAGGCACAGGGCTTCAGTTTTGGACCCTTTACCGTTCAGGTTTTTGAGAAACCTTCAATCAGTCATTTTCATATTGACATTGAATACCCTGAATATACAGGGCTATCAGACGATTCCTATTCAAACATGGGCGACATATCTGCCATTCGTGCATCAAGAATTAAATACACTTTTTATACCAACGGCGATAGTGAAATTCTCTTTAAAATTGAGAATGAGGAACTGGCCTCACAACAGGTAAGAAGAGGTGTTTACCAAGTTGAAACCATTGCAGACGAATCCTTCGAATATAAAGTATATGCTTTAAACCAGGAGCATGGAAAGGGTGATAGCTTAAGGTATTTTGTAAATATTCAGGCTGATGCCCATCCTCGAATTGCCGTAGAAGAGCACAGAGACGATGTATTGCTGGCCCATTTATTCTACCGGGGAACCATTGAGGATGATTTTGGCTTTACCCGGTTGCATTTTAAGTATCGTACGATGACACAAAGACAGATCAATCGCGGAGAAGAGGTTCCTTTTTTTTCAGAAACTGTTGAGATTGATCGAAACCTGAGAAACCAAACATTTTACCACCATTTTGACCTTCAAACTGTATTTGTACAGCCGGGAGAAACGATAGAAATATTTTTCGAAGTTTTTGACAATGACATGATCAACGGTCCCAAAAGCTCAAGGAGTCAGCTTTTTACCTATTACATACCTACAGAAGATGAAATCCTTGCAGATCAAAGAGCTACTGAAGAAAGGGTTGAACAGGGGTTGAGCGACGGCATTGGCGAGGTGCAGCAGGCAAGGGATCAAATTGAGGAGTTAAGAAGACAGCTGCTCGACAGTGATCGGATCGGATGGGAGCAAAGGGAGATGCTGCAAGAGTTGCTAGACAAGAAAGACAAAATGGAAGAGCAGATACGTGAGATGTCAGAAGAACAGCGAGATACCGATACCAGGTCTGAACAATTCAGGGAAAGCAATGAAAGGATAACGGAAAAGCAGGAAGAGCTTCAGCAATTATTTGACGAAGTATTAACCGATGAACTTAAGGAACTTTTTGAGATGATCCGCGAAGAACTTGATAACATGAACCGGGATCAGGTTTATGAAATGTTGGAAAAGATGGAGTTTGAATTTGGGGATTTGGAATTTCAAATGGACAGAACACTGGAAATGTTCAGACAATTTGCGATGGAACGATTGTTGCAGGAGAGCATTGATCAGCTAAACAACCTCGCAGAAAAACAGGAAACCCTTAAGGAGGAAACACTTGATGAGGGTAATGCTGATGAGATAGTCACCGGACAGGAGGAGATCAATAAAGCGTTTGAACGGGTGCAGGATATGCTGGAAGAATTCAGGGAAACAAATGAAAAGCTCCAGCGACCTAAGGATCTCATGGAAACAGGTGAGTTTGAAGAAAGCATTTTACAGGATCTCGAGAACGCATTGGAGCAGCTTCAAATGCAAAATATGAATATGGCTGCGCCCTCACAGCAGGATGCAGGTGAAAAAATGAAAAGCCTGTCTGAGATGTTGATGGACATGCAACAAGACCTGTTTCAAAAACAACTTGCTGAAGATGCAAGGGCCATTCGTATGTTGCTTGAAAATCTTTTGCGATCCAGCTTTACCCAGGAGGATTTGATGGAGGAAACAAGACAAGCAAATGTAAACGACCCCCGTTATGTCGAAATGATCCGCGACCAAAGAAAAATACAAAGTGACTTACAAATGATAGCGGATAGCCTTGTTTCATTAAGCAAAAGGCAGGCAGCCATTAAGCCTTTTGTTAATCGGGAAATTGCTGAAATCCATATGCAAATGGATCATGGCATCAACCTAATGATTAACAGAAGACGACATCAGGCTGCTACGCGGCAACAATTGATCATGACCCATATAAACAATCTTGCCCTGATGCTCAACGAGAGCTTGCAGGAGGTTCAGGACCAAATGGGCATGGGACAAGGTATGGGCGACGACAGTCAGCCTGGAGAAGGAGCACCCTCTTTTCAGGACTTAAGTGAAATGCAGGAGATGCTAAATGAAATGTTACAACAAATTCAGGAGGGTCATCAACCCATGCCCGGAGAAACAGGAGAACCCGGCATGTCTATGAGTGAACAAATGGCCCGAATGGCCGCTGAGCAGGAGGCAATAAGGAATCAACTCAAACAGCTTACCGATGAGATGAGAAATCAGGGCAGAGAGGTTGGGGAGGAGCTGGATCAGTTGCAACGTGACATGGAACGCTCTGAACTGGAAATGCTTCGGAAAGAACTGTCAACCCGCACAATATTACGGCAGGAGCAGATCCTGACGAGGCTTTTGGAGCACCATAGGGCTGAACTGCAAAGGGAGCAAGAAGCCAGAAGAGAGGGAACCACGGCAAAAGATTATGATTTGAGTAACCCTGAAGAGATTTTTGAGTATAATAGAATAAGAGAGCGCGAGGTTGATATGTTAAGAAGCCTGCCGCCCGGATTAAGACCGTTTTACAGGTCTTTGGTTGAACAATATTTTCTCCATGTAGACTGATATGAAAAATAATTACCTTGAAAGAAAGCTTAGATTAAAAGCTGAAATCTACGAACTCAATAAGCTTGAATCGTTTATTGAGCAGATATGTGATGATTTCCATGTTTATGATTACTATTTTGGCAATATAGTAGCCTCAAACAGCCTTGCGCTCGAGATTTGTATAGATTGTACAAATGAAAAGACTTTTTATTTTGATATAGATTTTAAAAAGAAACCAACAGGAATGTTTTTTACACTGAAGGTTTATAATTGTTTTTTAGACTTTGCCAGGCAGTATGAGATTGTTAAGGATAAAAGTATCGATGAGCAGGAGGCGTTTAACGGGGAATGGCGCCGAATGATGATGCTCCACATGCTTAGTGACGAAATTATCATTGACTCAGGAAAAGAAACATTTACAATGGTATTTCATGTTACCGGAATCAATGAGATGCTTACCAATCAGCGCATCGAATTGTTACAGAAATATTATGAAAAACTTCAGGTTGGCGTGAAACAGTAAAATGAACCACCCATCAAACCGGCACGATATTTTCTTCAATTTTGAAAAAGCCACCATAAAGGGCTTTAACAAACATGAGACCCGAATCTGGATTACGTCTGCCATTAAAAATGAGGGACAAATTCCTGGTGTGATCCAGTTTGTGTTCTGTGATGACAGCCAATTGCTCAGAATAAACCGTGAGTACCTGAATCACGACACCTTAACAGACATCATTACATTTAATTACAATGATGAATATGATGGCATTAGTGGAGACATATTCATAAGTGTTGACCGGGTTAAGGAAAATGCACAGGAATACAACGTGCATTTTAAAATGGAACTTCACCGCGTAATCATACATGGCATTTTGCACCTTTTAGGTTTTGATGATCAGGAAGATATGGCACGCAAGGCGATGCGTGAAAAAGAGAATTATTACCTATCTTTGCTCACTTAATTATAAAATGGAATTATGCTCATAGATCGCTACGATATTATTGTAGTAGGAGGGGGGCATGCCGGTTGTGAGGCTGCCGCTGCGGCTGCAAAACTTGGGTCAAAGGTTTTGCTGATCACATTAAACGTTGGTGTTTTAGCGAAAATGTCGTGCAATCCGGCCATGGGAGGCGTAGCTAAAGGCCAGATTGTCAGGGAAATAGATGCACTGGGCGGATTAAGCGCCATTGTTACGGATCATACAATGATCCAGTTTAGGATGTTAAATAGAAGCAAAGGGCCTGCCATGTGGTCACCACGGGCGCAAAGTGACCGAATTCGGTTTTCGATGAAATGGCAGGAGTTATTAATGGACATTCCCAACTTACATTTATGGCAGGATTCGGTTGACGCATTGATATATAAGAATAAGGGCGTAATCGGTGTACAGGCAAAACTCGCGGGAAAGATATATTCTGATGCTGTTATTATTACGAGTGGCACATTTTTAAATGGAAAAATACATATTGGATCAATCAACTTTGGAGGTGGAAGACTTGGGGAGGAGAATGCGAGTGGTTTAACACAGGATCTAAGGAAAAGGGGCATACTTTCTCAGCGTTTAAAAACCGGTACACCGGTTAGGGTGGATAAGCGGTCTGTAGACTTTTCTTCAATGACTCCACAACCCGGAGATGATCCGACCGGAAAATTCTCTTTTATGGATACACCTCCATTAAAAGAGCAAATGAACTGTTATTTATGTTATACCAACGAAAAGGTTCATCAAATATTAAGACAAGGTTTTGAACAATCGCCGTTATTTGCCGGCAGAATACAGGGAACAGGACCTAGATATTGTCCCTCAATAGAAGACAAATTAGATCGTTTTACTGAACGAGACCGGCATCAACTTTTTGTTGAACCGGACGGCAGGGAAAGTCATGAGCTTTACATTAACGGATTTTCATCGAGTCTTCCAATTGAGATTCAGTTTCGGGCACTGAAAGAGATACCAGGTTTTGAAAAGGCAAGAATTTTGCAACCCGGGTACGCTATAGAATATGATTATTTCCCCCCCCAGCAACTCAATTATTCATTAGAGAGCAAAATTATACAAAACCTCTATTTTGCAGGTCAGGTAAATGGCACCACCGGCTATGAAGAAGCTGCCGCCCAGGGTTTGATTGCCGGAATCAATGCCCATCGCAATATTAATAATGAGCTGCCAATAGTATTAAAGCGCTCTGAAGCCTACATAGGTGTACTTGTAGATGATTTAGTTACAAAAGGCACACAGGAGCCTTACCGAATGTTTACCAGTCGTGCCGAATTCAGAATACTTTTGCGTCAGGATAATGCCGATCAAAGACTGACCACACTCGGGCACGAAATAGGTCTTGCCGGACACGAAAGATACGAACGTCTTAAAGTGAAAACAGAACTCATACTTGGTATTGAAAACATATTAAACACTACAAGTGTTGAGCCCGGCCGTATAAACACTTACCTGGAAAATGTTAACACATCTGGAATTGAAAGGAAAACCAAATATGCCAATTTGATTTTGCGACCACAGGTTAAACTAAAACAGCTTATTGATTTTGATTCAGAGCTCCGGCGTGCAATTGTCAATTTACATTCAGACCCTTCTTTAATTAAGGAGGCATGGGAGTCCGTTGAAATTCAAATGAAGTATTCAGGTTACCTTGAGAAAGAAAGGGAGATAGCTGAAAAAATAAATCGCCTCGAAAACATCTCGCTACCAAAAGAGATCGACTATATGGTATTTCCATCGATGAGCATGGAGGCCCGTGAAAAACTTAATCGCGTTAAACCTGATAATATTGGCCAGGCTAGTCGCATAAGTGGTATCACCCCTTCAGATGTTTCTGTTTTACTCGTTTATTTGGGACGATAATGTTCCACGTGGAACAATGACAAGTATGGAAAAGCTAAACCAATGCCCGTTGTGTCTTAATCCGTTGATAAACAGCGCATATGACATTTCAAACAGACTGTTTTTAGAAGCAGTTGATATGCTTGTTTCGCATAAAACATTTAAAATAGAAAAATGCCCCTCATGTAGCCTTCTTTTTACCAACCCGCGTCCAACCGAAAATGAGATCAAAAAATACTATCACTCCGACGCGTATATTTCTCATACAGAAAACAAACAAACCATAAAGGAAAGGATCTATTTTATGGTTCAAAAAACCATGTTACGGAAAAAAATTGCTTTGTTAAAAAAGCATACAAAACCACAATGTCGAAAACTACTGGATTTTGGCTGCGGCACGGGCAACTTTATTGATTATGCACAGCAAAATGGTTTTATATCAACAGGATACGAACCAGAGATAAATGCCAGGCAAAAAGCAGAAGCAAAGGATTTGAACATAATAAATGATCTGGATGTTTTGTTCGGAAATAAAACAGGAGCTTATGATGTAATAACCCTTTGGCATGTTCTGGAACATCTGCATGATTTCCCTTCTGTGCTGGATGATTTTCATACAAAACTAAACATAGACGGCGTTCTTCTTATTGCAGTTCCTATGGCCAAAAGCACCGATGCAAATTATTATAAAAAATACTGGGCAGGATGGGATTTGCCACGACACCTTTATCATTTTACCAGGGAAAGCATCGTAAGTTCTTGTACTAAAGCCGGTTATGATTTAGTGGCAAAAAGAGGCATGCCTTTCGACAGTTATTATGTTTCATGGCTCAGTGAACAAAACAAAAGAAATCGGATGGCACCATTGAATGCGTTTTTAATTGGTTTTTGGTCTAATATGAAGGCAACCCTTGGAAAAACACCCTGGAGCAGCGAGGTGTTTGTCTTTAGGAAAAGAGGCTGAGATTAAGGTTCAATCGTTGATTGGTTGAATTTACTGTTATCCGCTGGTGGCAAATGGCTCATGGATGACAAAGATTCACGCAGATTTTTGCCTGTTTTTTCTGAAATCCGAATTCTGAAATCGCACAGATAATGAAGAACAAAAAACAACGAACACGGCATCCCGGTGTCATTTCAGTATTGTGGCCTTTTGCGCCGGGGCTTCCAACTCAGAATGAAAAACACAAGCCCGCTAACCACCTAAACCTCTAACCACCTAAACTTCTAACCTCCTAAACTTCTTTTTCGTATTTTAGCACAAACTGGCATCCTGTTTGCTACCATAATACACACACCTTATAGCCATGCAAAAATCCAGCCTGAAAAAAATGATTAATAACCTGCTGCTAGCTTTACTGGCATTGGTGATAAGCGGAATCACCTATCAGGTTCGCATGGTGAAAACAGACAGCGCGCAACACGCATACCGTTTTCAAAAAGCAATGCTTGAAAATGAGGGAATTGTAGAAAAAGAACTAACAAAGTTTGTTGACCAATATATCGCCTCGCAGGGCAAAAGCACAAATGATCCGAATTATCTGCAAAAAATTAACAAGCTGTTTCCGAATAAGGGGATCACTTTTGTTGTATATCAAAACAACCAACCGGTCTTCTGGTCGCATAATGCCATTCCCTTGCAAAACCACGACCCACCCGAAAACACAAGTGGTGCCGTGCAAAAAGCAAACGGTTGGTACTATTACCAAACACAAGAGCTTGAAAATCAAACATTTGTGGCATATTATGTGATTAAAACCGAATTCAAGTATCAGAATGAATTTTTGGAAAACAGGTTTAGTGTCAATCTGCCCCAACTGGAATCACTTTTCTTCATCTCCGATCGCCCCGATTCGGGTTACCCGATTGAAGACTCAGGCGGCAGGTACCTGTTTTCCCTGGAAGTGAAAAGGGAAGCAGCACTTATACAGCCGGCTACATTCATTTATCTCATATCCCTCATTACCGCAATAGCAGCATGGCTGATCTTTATATATACCACGTTCCGGTTTTTTTCGAAATCTCTTCAGGCAGGACAAAAAAACATCGCAATTGCCGGCTTTTTGGCAAGCCTTATCGCCGTCCGCGTTTTATCTGTATGGCTCGGGATTCCAAACGTCTTCTATAATGGCTACATGTTTGCCCCGGAACTCTATGCTGCATCAGTATACTTGCCCTCTCTCGGAGATTTGCTACTCCACCTGGTGCTGATCACTGCTTTTGGTTATTTTTTGTTTCATAATTTGCGCAAAATACCGGTGGCTCCACCGAAAAGCAAAGCGACAGCAGTAGCAATGGGCGTTGGCCTGATCACTTTAATATACCTGATATGTGGATTGACCCTCTACCTGATTGAGGGACTGGTGATCAATTCCCACCTGAACCTCGATGTGAACTTCATTTTAAAGCTGGATGTTTACAGCCTCATTGGGTTTTTGATCATCGGACTGATCTTTGTCTCATTTTACTTTTTCAGCATTGTGCTTTATAGGCTAACTTACAGCCTATTAGAGACATATCGCCATTTTGTGCTTACATGCACCTTTACACTCGCGCTCCTTATATTGCTTACACTTTTGATATTTGGCATCAAGCCGCTTCTTTGGCTGCTTGCAATTTCAGCGGCTATGATTTTTGAGCTCGACCGGCGCAGAAAAACAGCCAAGATCAGCTTGTCGACACTGGTGGTCGCCCTTTTTGTGTTTAGCATCATTTCAACATTTGCCCTGTATCGCTTTAACAAGGAAAATGAATTGGATAAAAGAGCCACCATGGCCCTGCAGCTGGCCTCAGAGCAAGATCCGGTAGCCGAATTCCTGTTCAGGGAGGTCGAAGAAGCCCTTTTCAGCGATAACCAACTGCTGAACCTGATCAAACGTGACCCCTACAATGAAACCGCGATATATAATTATTTGCAGTATCATTACTTTTATGACTTTTGGGCAAAATATGAGATGCAGATTACCACCTGTGAACCGGAAGGGCCCCTTTTGATCAAACCGGCAAATGTAGAACTGCCTTGCGCTGTTTTCTTTGATGATTATATTGCCAGATATGGCAAGGAAACCATTAGCAACCACCTTATTTATCTGGATAACAATACAGGAAGAAACAGTTATATAGCGCATCTGTCAACCGAGCAAACCGCTAATGGCGATTATCCTGTATACCACGTTTATATCGAGTTTGACGCCAAGTTTTTGGCCCGCGACATGGGATTTCCGGAGTTGTTGATTGATGACGCGGTAGACATCAACAGAGAGCTGATTAATTATTCCCATGCTACCTATAAAGATGGAACTCTTGTGAACGAGTTCGGTTCTTTTGTTTATAATATTTATGCCGATGTTTATGAAATCGCGGATCAGGAATTTACAAGCTTTATGTTTGACGGCTACCATCACCTTGCTTATCAAAAGGATGAAGACACCCTGATCATTATCAGCAGGCCCCGGATCAGCTTCCTTGAAGCTGTTGCCCCCTTTTCCTATCTTTTCATTACCTTTTTCGTGCTGGTGGTGGTGTTTTGGTTGCTTGTGAACAGGACAAAACCAAAGGATCTTGTCAAAATGAACTTCAGAAACAGGGTCCAGGTCTCCATGATTGCCATTCTGCTGCTTTCGGCATTAACTTTTGGCGGTGCTTCCGTGTTTTTCATTTTCAACATCCATGAAAATAAAAACATGGCCTTTTT
This sequence comes from Bacteroidales bacterium, assembly GCA_007122745.1. GTDB lineage: Bacteria > Bacteroidota > Bacteroidia > Bacteroidales > UBA7960 > PUPG01. Next base: position 7,630 of record SKTA01000095.1, on the reverse strand, counting down.
ACATGAGAAAACACACAGCGTGCTTGCAGAAGTTGAGAACACGCTGGCTGATGAATACTACCTGGATTATACGATGCAATACCGTTTGTATGATGTTTTACTGAAGTATTCCAATGTTTTCTTTTCCGATATAAACATTTACAGCACAAACGGCTTTATGATTGCGTCAAGTCGTCCAAGGATTTTTGAGGAGGGCCTGGTGGGGCGCAAAATGGACCCAATCGCATTTCATAACATTAACAGGGAGCAAAAAAGCCATTTCATCCATACCGAACAAATCGGCAATTTGCAATACCTATCGGCCTATACGCCACTTTACAATCGCTATCACGAAAAGATCGCCTATCTGAACCTGCCCTATTTTGCTCGCGAAGGGATGCTTCGCAGCGAGCTTTCATACTTTCTTGTGGCATTCGTAAATATTTATGTTTTGTTGGTTGTACTTGCTGTTGTGTTAGCCCTGTTTATCTCTAACTATGTAACAAAGCCCCTGCAGCTGATCCGTGAAAAACTGGCACGCATTCAATTTGGAAAAGCCAACGAGAAGATTACCTGGACGCGGGAAGATGAAATTGGCAACCTGATTGGCGAATACAATCGCATGATCGATGAACTTTCGGTCAGTGCAGACCTGCTTGCCAGAAGTGAGCGTGAAACCGCCTGGCGGGAGATGGCACGACAGGTTGCCCATGAGATCAAAAACCCGCTCACGCCGATGAAGTTGAGTGTCCAGTACCTCGAAAAGGCCTGGAAGGACAAAGTTCCCGACTGGGATGAAAGGTTGGAGCGTTTTACCAAAACCATGGTGGAACAAATCGACAACATGTCTGTTATTGCCAAAGAGTTTTCCGACTTTGCCCAGATGCCGGCCGGTGAAAGTGACAACATAAACCTCAGAACATTTATTCCCGAAGTATTGGATCTCTACAAGGGTTTTGAAAAGGTAAACATAAGGCTGTTGTTCTCCGGAGATGATGACGGGTTTTTTGTTCATGCTGACAGAAAACAGATGCTTGGGGTTTTTAACAACCTGATAAAGAATGCCATACAGGCTTATGACAAAGATAAAACAGCGGAAATAGTTGTGCAATGCTTGCTGGATCAAAACCGTTGCATCATTAGTATTAGCGATCAGGGTTGCGGCATTCCGGAAGATCAGAAAGAAAACATATTTGATCCCTATTTTACAACCAAAGCCAAGGGGATGGGGTTGGGTCTTTCCATTGTAAAAAACATCATTGAAGGGATCGGTGGCCAGATTGACTTTCACTCAAGGGAAGGGGAGGGCAGCACATTTATTATGCACATTCCGCGGGCTTCCGATGGTTCTTGATGATTTCTCCCAAAAAATATGTGCGCTTTGCCAGCCTTTATAAATATTCCATGGCTTCGGCCTCTCCGTTGAAAACCATGAGTCCGTTCATGGCAAGGGCACGCATTTCATCTTCTCCGGGGTAAACATAAACAGGTCCGATATGCCTCACCCTTTCGGAAACGGCTTCAACAAAGGGTTTGCCGTAAGCAATGCCCCCGGTCAGCAGGATTGCATCCACCTGTCCCTTTAAAACGGTTGACATGGAGCCAATCTCTTTGGCAACCTGATATGCCATTGCCTTCTGAATCAACGCTGCCTCTTTGTCTCCCGCGTGGGCGCGTTTTTCGACTTCATAAGCATCGTTGGTCCCAAGGTAGGCAACCAATCCGCCTTGTCCGGTGATCATGTCTTTGATCTCTTCTTTGGAATGTTTTCCGCTGAAACACATATCCACAAGGGCACCGGCGGGAAGGGTGCCGCATCTTTCCGGAGAGAAAGGTCCTTCGCCGTCAAGGGCCTGGTTTACATCAATGACACGCCCTTTGTAATGTGCTCCGACACTGATGCCGCCACCCAAATGCGCAATAACAAGGTTTAGCGCATCATATGAACGCGATACTGATTTGGCGTGCTGGCGGGCAATGGCTTTTTGGTTTAGTGCGTGAAAAATGGATACCCTTTGAAAAAGGGGATGACCGGAGATGCGCGCAATGTCTTCAAGTTCATCAACAACAACCGGATCGGCAATAAATGCCTCTGCCTCCGGAATGGAATTGGCAATGTCTTTGGCGATTAGTCCGCCCAGGTTGCTTGCGTGCTGGCCCATAACACCAATCTTCAAGTCCTCAATAAGCCGGTCATTTACGCGGTATACTCCGGAGGGGATTGGTTTTACCACTCCGCCGCGACCAACGATCACGCGAACGAGATTGACGTCAAAAGATGCACTTTCAAGCTCCTCAAGAATAATTTGTTTCCGGAAGCTATACTGGTCAGTGATTTTTTTAAATGCCTTCAGGTCTTCCAGCGAATGTTTGATGTTTTTCAGGAACACCTCTTTCGTGTTTTGAAAGACAGCAATTTTTGTTGATGTGGAACCGGGGTTAATGGCCAGGATCAGTTCTTTTTCCATGTGTGTTGTTTTGTTTGTTTTCGGTTTGGGTTGCTATTTCTGATTTACTGCAGCAGCCAGTGCAATGCTGTTGAGCTTTGTTTCGTCTGTATCGGCACGGGAAGTAAGTACAATGGGTGCCGATGCACCAAGAATGACGGCCGCGCACTTTGCCTGTGCGAAGTAAATAAAAGCCTTATACAGGCCGTTTGCAGCATCAATGTCGTCAGCTACCAAAAGGTCGGCATCGCCGGCTACAGGACTCATTATGCCCTTTAAATCGGCGCTTTTTTTGCTGACAGCGTTGTCAAAAGCTAATGGACCGTCAATAATGCAGTTTTTGATCTGACCACGATCACACATTTTTGCAATGGCACTGGCCTCCATGCTTGACTTCATGGCGGGGTTAACGGTTTCCACAGCACTCAGAATGGCCACTTTGGGCATTTTAATTCCAAGTTGCTGCAAATAGGCCACGGCACTGCGGGTTATGGAGACTTTTTCTCCAAAATCGGGTGCAATGTTCATTGCGGCATCTGTTAATGCAATAAGCTTATGATAGGTTGGCAGTTCAAAAACGGCCAGATGGGAGATCTGTTCACCTGTTCTTAAACCAAATTCTTTGTTGAGCACGGCTTTTAAAAGGACTGCCGTTCCCAGGTTTCCCTTCATCAGAATGTCGGCATCTTTGTCACGAACCATCTTAACGGCCAGTGCTGCGGCTTTTGCATTGTCGGGTTCGTTGATGATTGTAAATCCTGAGAGGTCAAAACCCTTGCTTTCGGCGATCTCCCGGATCTTTTGTTCGTCTCCGATAAATATTCCTGATACGATGTTGTTTTTACAGGCATTGATCACGGCTTCCAAGGCGTGGGCATCATGAGCTGCGGCCAATGCGAGCTTGCGACGGCTATGCCCGCGGGCCATGTCGTGAAGTTCAGTTATTTTTTTCAGCATGTTGATATGAGATTTTTCGGTTATCGCTTCAAAATTAAGAAAAAGAAGCGAAAAACCGATCCTGAAACAGGGTATGGCAAAGAAAAAAAGTGTCAAAAGAAATTAGAACAGGTGACGGAAAGGGATCAGGACCCATTCAAAGAAACGCTGCATGATTGGCCTCTTTTGCCAGTACTCATAATTGAATGGCTCGGCGTCTTTTCTGGTTTCGTTGATGTGGCTGACGATTTGCCGGATCAGGCTTTTGTGCTCGCCGGCCAGGCAAATCTCATGCTGATAACGAAAACTTCTGTAATCAAAGTTTGAAGATCCGACAACGAAATATTTCCTGTCGACCATGAAAATTTTTGCATGCAGGTTTTGTGGCAAATAAAAGAAAAACCGGACACCCTGCTCGGCCATCTCTCCCAGATATTTGGAGGTAAGCAGGTCCAAAGCCCCGACATCAGACTTTTTAGGAATGTGCACATTGACAGACACCCCGCGCAGTGACGCATCGACCAATGCTTTTCGCAGGCTGCTTCCGGGCAGGAAATAGGGCGTTTCTATGACGATTTCACGAGTGGAACTATTGATCAGCTCCAGGTATTTCTTTTTAACAGGCTGCCACGGAATGGAGGGTACATCGCGCAAAATTTCGAAATCCTTATAAAAGATGGTTTTTGTATAAGCCTGTTTGTCATAAAAATACTTATTGTGAAGGCGGTGATTCTCAAAAAAAAACTGCTTGAAGGTTTTGGCTATCGGCCCTTTGATGCGAAACATCGACTCACGCCAGTTGAGCGAATAAGAAGAGATGTTTGCTGACCCTATATAGGTAATGTCATCATCGATGACCAAAATTTTTCGGTGATCGCGCCTGTGATTTTTGGTGAAGCCGTCCCAGCTAAACCGTATCTTCTTAAAAAACCGAACATGCCCACCTGCTTCAATCAGATCATGGAAGAAAGAATGGTTGGACGAAGCACCCCAGGAATCAATCAATAAGGAGACCCGAACCCCCTCATAACATTTTTTGATCAGGTTGTCACGAAACCGGGTACCGATCTCGTCGCTGCGAAACCGGTAAATTTCAAGGAAAACATAGCTCGTAGCTTTTTGTATATCCTTGAGCATTAGCGTATAGTAAGCCAGGGGGTCGGATACCAGACGAATTTGCAAATCCTGTTCAGCACTCATGCCACAAAAATTTATCCCCCGAAAGGGGTAAGACAACAGCCTTCCAAATATAGTGAAAAATGATAAACGATTATCGATTACCGATTCCCAATGATCGATTGTATAGGCTGGGCTTGACCTGTCACACCAAAATACAACAGAGAGCCGGAAGCAGGTTGTGTCTTAGTGTTCTTTGCGCCTTGCGGTGAAAAAAAAGATTAACCGCAAAGGCGCAGAGGTCGCAAAGGAAATTGCTTAAGATTTCCGCCAAAACGGCACCAAAAACACCCACAAAAAACATAAAACAGCCATAATGGCGCAAAAACCATGCGGTTTACCAAAGGGAACACGTTTTGATTGAAGATGAGGGAACGATTCATCAAAAAAAAATGAAAACAGTTATTAACAAAACAAAATAGGAGGAATAGCCATGACAATTATAAGATGGAAACAACGCCCAATGCGCCACAGCATGCTCGATGAGATGCTCGAAAGAGGTTTTAACACAGGCTTTGAGAAAAAATGCGGATGTGTACCAGCAACAAACATCCTGGAAAAGGAAGACAGTTACGATATTGAGCTTGCAGCTCCGGGAATGAAAAAGGATGACTTCAAGCTGGAGGTGGAGAAGAATATTTTGTCTGTTGTTTTTGAGAAGAAAGAGGAGGACAAAAAAGAGGAGGGTGAGTACCTGCAGCGTGAGTTCGAGATGGATGGATTTACCCGATCGTTTACCATACCGGAAACGGCTGACGTAGAAAAGATCAAGGCACGTTATGACAACGGCATTTTATTTATCAGCATTCCAAAAATGGAAAAAGCACGCTTGAGCCGGGAGATTAAAATTTCATAACGAAGATTAAAGATGGTTGGTTTTAGGAAGGGTAGCCGGAAGGCTGCCCTTTTTTTATGGTCTGCCTCCTCTGATAAAGCGCCTTGACCAGTAATCTGCGTTTAAATTGTCTACAACCACCCCCCGTGAGCTGCTTGCGTGCACGAAATACCCATTGCCCAGATAAATGCCTGCATGTGAAACCTTTCTCCCCTTTGTCCGGAAAAACACCACATCTCCCTCGCGGAGCCCCCGCCTGTTAACCCTTCTGGTTTCATTGGCAATTGCTGCTGTTGTGCGGGGAAGCTGACGTTTGTATACATTTCTGTTTACGGTTACGATGAACCCGGAGCAATCCACACCCGTTCGGCTTGTGCCCCCATACCTGTGCGGGGTTCCGATCCATAACGCCACTTCGCGTATCAATGCGGGGTTTTCCTTTCCGCTTACCGGCATCCCTAGTTGCTGAGCGTACTGATTGCGTTCCTCATGGGACAACGGCCGCGGAGAGGGAGCTTCGGGAACTTCACGGGAAACACTGCAGGAAGAAGCCAGCAGGGCCATACAACCGGCCATAACAAATGAGAAAACAAGTCGTGTCAATCGCGTTTTAGTCAACAAACGGTAAAAAAAGAGACTCCCGGATATTGCCATATTTCCTGAAACGGTTTATTCACTACAAAAATAAGGCAAAAGCGCTTTCCTGACTACTTTTTTTTGATTATGTTTGGCGAAAATTTCAAAATACATAAACCAAAAAAAACACCATCATGAACGAAAATCAATATTTGTTAAACCCCAACCCACTGGTTCGTTTTTTACACAAATCACCTTCCGACTTTACAAAAGCGGATATCATTCGATACATTGAGGAGAATGAAATTGAGATGGTTAACTTCCGTTATGTAGGCGGAGACGGTCGTTTGAAGGCGTTGAACTTTCCGATTCAGAGTCGCGAACATCTTGAAAACATCTTATCTACCGGCGAACGGGTGGACGGAAGCAGCCTTTTCACCTTTTTGGAAGCAGGCTCCTCCGACCTTTATGTGGTGCCCCGTTTCCGTACCGCTTTCCTCAACCCCTTTTCTGAGATACCGGCTGTTGACATTCTGTGTTCATACTATGACAAAGACGGCAATCCGCTGGCAAGCGCACCGGAAAACATCATGCGCAAGGCGCACCAAGCCCTTGAGAAAAAAACCGGTTATGCCATGGAGGTGATGGGCGAGATCGAATATTATGTGATCAGCGACAAAGATCCGCTCTATCGCGCAAACGACCAAAGAGCATACCATGAGTCGGAGCCTTTTGTGAAATGGGAGCAGTTGCGTATTGAGGCTATGATGGCGATGGCACAGACCGGTGCTGACATCAAATATTCCCATTCGGAAGTTGGTAATTTTTCTGATGATGAACACGAATACGAGCAAAACGAGATCGAGTTTCATACCACAAATGTTGAAGCAGCTGCAGACCAACTGATCATTGCCAAGTGGATATTAAGACAGGTGGCCTATAAGTACGGTGTTACGGTAAGCTTTGCCCCCAAGATCACTGCCGGAAAAGCAGGCAGCGGCATGCACATCCACATGCGCATGATGAAAGACGGTAAGAATGTCACCCTTCAGGGCGGGCGCATCAGTGATATTTCCAGAAAGGCGATTGCCGGGATCCTGGACATTGCCCCATCCTTGTCGGCATTTGGAAACACCATACCTACAAGTTATTTTCGTTTGGTGCCACATCAGGAAGCGCCTACCAATGTATGCTGGGGAGAACGCAACCGGTCAACTCTGATCCGTGTACCACTTGGATGGGTCGGCGCAGGCGATATGATCCACAAGGAAAATCCCAAAGAGCAATCTGATTTCAAAGACCTTAGCGACAAGCAAACCTATGAGTTTCGTTGCCCGGATGGCTCTGCCGACATCTATTTGCTGATTGCAGGTTTGTGTGTTGGTGCGCGTCACGGTCTTGAAATGCCAGGAGCCCTGGAGTTTGCTGAGAAAACGTATGTGGATGTCAATATTTTTGATGAGAAACACAAGGCGCGTCAGGAGCAGCTGGCTCAGCTTCCCTATTCGTGCAAGAAAGCTGCCGAATACCTGCGCAAACAGGCTACGGTATACAAACAACATGAAGTTTTTCCACAATCATTGATCGAAGGGATTGTGAACACCCTGGAAGCGTATAAGGACGAAAACCTGCGTGAAAAGATCTCCTGCAACAAGGAGGAAACCATGAAGCTTGTCAGGCG
>SKTA01000105.1 GCA_007122745.1 Bacteroidales bacterium | reverse complement strand
GATCGGGGTTTGTTGACAGGGCACCAAATGCGACCCCGATGGCAAGCCCTTCCGGAATGTTATGCAAGGTGATGGCAAAAATGAGCATGAAGCTCCTTTGCCACGATGATCTGGTTTGCGTGGTTTTATCCATCACCATCTTTTTGTAAAATAATGGAAGGGATTTATCTATCAGCATAACAAAGCCTGCACCAAGTATAAAACCTGAAACGGCAGGCATCCATTTTATCATTCCAAGATCTTCAGCCATGGCAATGGCAGGATCAAGCAGCGACCAAAAGCTGGCAGCCAGCATCACTCCGGCAGCAAAACCCAGCATGGTGTTTAGCACCTTTCTGTTGTTTTTGGTAAAGAAAAATACCATCAAAGCCCCTGTAGCGGTCGTAAGCCAGGTAAAAATGGTACCCAAAAGTGCAAGATGTATGGGGTTGTATTCTATTAAATAGTCGAACATCCAGATGTTAATTATTAATTTTATTTTTTTTGTGAAAATCTCTCTGATACAAGTAATTTTTGACAAATATAATCAAATTGCCCTTTCTCTTTTTTGGCTTATCTTTGTTTTAATATAAAATTCCTAAGCTATGCACATAATCACAGGATTGCTGCTGTCAAAAATATTTGCGGGTTCAGGCAAAACCAAATCATTTAAAGGGTTTCGTGGCATTGTGGAAGTCAAACATGCCATTCCCGGCAGGGTAAGGTTCCATATCCCTGTTTTGAAAATGAATCTGGAAAAAGGGGAAATGCTTCAGCAGCAACTCCTGAATGCTGCCGCCATTAAGGAATTATCAATCAGTCCCATACTGGGTACCGTGCTTGTCAGGTATGATGAACGCAAAATTGATGTGATGACCCTCACCGGGGTACTGGCGAAATTGCTGGGGCTGGAAAAGGAACTGGAAAAAACACCAAAATCTTTGATGGGGCAGGAAGTGAATAAAGTACTGAAATCTGCCAATAGCTCCATTTACGAGCAAACAGATGGATTGCTGGATTTGAATACCGCCATTAGCCTCACTTTTTTGTCTATGGGGATATGGTCTATTATAAGAAGTCCTTCCATTCTTCCGGCCGGTATAAGCCTGGTGTACTGGGCGTATAATAACAGCATGATGAAAATGGAATAAAATTGATGTAGCATTGATTGTGTATGATCCGGATATTTTAAAGGAGAAAGAGATCATTACCTGGTTAAGCCGGATCCATGAACTGATCATACAAGCCTTAATCAAAAGGGAAAAGGACATTGACCAGGATGCCATTGACCGAATAGCTTCACAGTTAACAGAAGAAGGATATGCATTGGAAAGGTTTGAGCAAACAACCACTGCTTAAATGCAGGATTTTACATCATATACCGGGCCGCATTCGGATCGGCTGTCGCGCCATTCGTTATTTGGCGGATTACGAAAAAGATATTAAGGAGCGTATCCTTGAGCTGACATGGGTAAAGGAGGTGACCCTCTCGATTGTAACTTCCAACGTAGTGGTTCACTATGACAATGAGCAAGTTACTCCTGAGATTATCCTGTTGCAACTGGAAGAGGTTGTTTCTCTGTTTTCCATTCCTGCGCATCAGCGCGAGCGCAAAGAAAAAAACAAGCTTACCGTCAATGAGAGACGCTTGCAGGAAGAACCTGTCGGCAGTCTGTTGCGCAATGTGCTTGTGGGTGCCGGCGCACTCACCTATGCATTGCTTACACGCGGCGGAAAGGCGAAAGGGGCTTCGCTGCTGGGCCGCCTGCTGGGATTTACTTCACTCACCAGCATCTCCCTGTCTTTGCCGATCATAAAAAGCGGCTTTGAGTCGTTGCACGATACCGGAAAACCAAACGCCGACACCCTCAGCAGCGCGGCCATTTTTGCCAGTCTGCTTTCAGGTAACACTATATCCGCTCTTACCATTATCGTGTTGGCCGATACGGCAGAGTTAATTACTGCCTACAGCATGAACAAAACGCGCAGTGCCATCCGCGATATGCTCTCCACCGGTGAAAAATTTGTATGGAAAGTGTTGGATGACGAGCGTTTGATAAAGATTCCCGCCGATGAAATAAAGGTCGGAGACCATATTGTGGTTCATACCGGTGAAATTATCAGTGTAGATGGCTATGTGGAAAAAGGAAGCGGGCTGGTTGATGAGTCCTCTATTACCGGGGAGTTTATGCCCCGCGAGAAAAAAGTAAATGAAAAAGTGTTTGCAGGGAGTGTGGTGAAAAGTGGTACCATCACCGTTTTTGCTGAAAAAATAAAGGAAGACACGGCAGCGGCCCGTATCATTCATATGGTGGAAGAAGCTACCTTATATAAAGCACAGGTGCAAAACATTGCCGACAGGTTTTCTGCGCAGCTCATCCCATTGAATTTTGCCCTGGGTGCGGTTGTTTTCATGGTTACAGGCAACATTGCAAGGGCATTGAATATGCTTGTAATTGATTATTCCTGCGGGATACGGCTGTCCACGGCTACGGCACTTACGGCGGCCATATCAACTGCAGCACGCAATGGCATACTCATCAAAGGGAGCAACTACCTGGAGATGCTTGCCGATACAGAAACGTTGATTTTTGACAAAACCGGCACCCTTACCGAAGGAAACCCCGAAGTAAAGTCGGTTATACCCCTTACAGAAAACATTACAGAGAAGGATATTCTGTCTTTGGCTGCTGCAGCAGAAGAAACATCTACCCATCCCATTGCGCATGCCATACTTGAAAAGATGAAAAGCCGTGGGTGGAAGATTCCCAAGCATTGCGTGATAGAGGTGGTGGTAGCCCGGGGGGTAAAAACACAGGTGAAGAAAGATATCATCAGGGTGGGGAATGCCAAATTTATGAAAGAAAATGGCATTTCAACGGATGCTGCGGGCGACGCTGTTGCCCGGCTGATGCTGCGGGGAGAAAATTTTGTATATGTGGCCAAAGGTGATACCCTTGCCGGGCTAATTGGCATTATGGATCCGCTGCGCGAGAATATGAAGAAATCGCTGAACAGGTTGCGCAATCTTAAAATTGATGACATTATTTTGCTGACCGGCGATGTGGAGCAGCAAGCTGAGCTGGTGGCTTCGCGTATGATGTTTGACCGCTTTGAATCAGAGCTGCTTCCCGAAGACAAGGCAAAGTTTGCCCTGCAACTTCAGTCAAAAGGCTTTCGGGTTGCCATGATCGGTGATGGCATAAACGATGCACCTGCGCTGGCATACGCCGATGTGGGCATTGCCCTCGGCAGCAAGCGAACCGACCTGGCCATGGAGGCCGCTGATATTACCATCCGCAGTGATGACCCCCTTACCATTCCGGCACTCATCATGCTTTCACGCAGTACCATGGGCATTGTAAGGCAAAACTTTGCCACATCTATAGGGGTAAACAGCATTGGCCTCGTGCTGGGAGCAATGGGGGTGTTGCCGGTATTCTGGGGAGCGTTTTTACACAATATGACAACTGTGGCTGTCGTATCCAATTCATTGCGCCTGTTCTTTTTTGATATGAATAAAAACCAACTCAAGTAATCATGGATCTCTCCATTTACATATCACACAATCTGCCCGGAAGGGTCAGGTTCCGCTTGTCGAAACCGCTGCTGAAAGTTGAAAAATTGAAAAAGCATGTCATGGAGCATGAAGGAATCAACGAAATGCACTATGCTCCCGTTACACGAAGTATGCTGGTACATTTCGATGAAGGGGTTGTTCAGCTGCAGGAGATCCTCATTCGCACAGCGCTGGCTTTTTCTCTGGAAAATGATATAAAACCGGTGCATATTACCCGAAAAACCGAGCGCCAGTTTATTACGCCCAAAGGTATTTTAGCAGGCCTCAGTATCATTGCTTCAGGGCTTAATACCCTTTTTCTTCACCGTGCACCCTTTCAGAAAAGTCTCGAATGGCTCAGTGTAATCACAACTTCTGCTGCAGTGCTCGAGCATGCAGGCTATGATTACCGTAAAAAAGGGAGTGTTGACCCGGAGGTTTTCTCTCTTGTTTTCCTGGCCAACCGGGCACTTTCAGGAAAAAACCTGTTGTTCCCTTCAGCACTTACCTGGCTGACAACTTTTGGCAGGCATTTCTCCTCAAAAGAAGGGGAGGGGATATTGCTCGAAATACGCAAGACCGGAGAAAAGGGGAAAAATTATGAAGTGAATGTGTCAAAACTCGCTTCCAAGACCGGATATATGGATTTGTTGAATGTATTTGCCGAAAAGTTTTTATCTTCGGAAACCGGTTTTGACAATACCATATTCGAGAAATCCAAAACACTGCTTAAGTCTCACAAAACCAATCTGGAAGGAATTGGTGAGAAAGTAAACCGAATCATTTTAAACTTTAACCAATAATACCCATTATGGACACAAAAGGAAATTATACAACAGGAATCCTTATCGGAATCGGCTTATCGGTAACTGCTTACTACCTGTACATGAAGAACAAGGACCAGGTGGATGAGTTTTTGAAGGGCCAGGGGATCACCCTGCCTGTTCCGTCGGGGACAAAGGATTATGCCAGCATGAGCCTTGAAGAGCTTGCGGGCACCAAGGAGCATATTGAAGACCTCATCGCAGAAATGGAGCACAAGATGAAGGAGCAGGTGAAGGAGTAGGGCCTTGTCATACTAAAAAGTGGATTGTGATTCTCATTATCGCTTTATCAGTCGTTCTATACCAATCTGTTGGCCTGACATTACCCTTATGAAATACATGCCCGGCTGCTGGCCCTCGAGACTCAGCATGTGCATCCTTTGTGCGGGTAGATTCACGCTGAAAACACGTGAACCAGTCATTCCAAATATATCCACTGAAATGATTTCATCGTGCTCCGTGCCGGTCAGTTCAAGTGTAAAGGTACCTTCAGTAGGGTTGGGATACATCCTGAAGAACTCGTTGTTGCGATCTAGAGTGAGAATATCACCATCTGAATCAGTACCTTGATGTGCCGGCAAAGGATCGTCCTTTTCAGCATCCCCGGAAGGTACGCAATAGTCAACACCATCAACAGCTATGTGTGAATGCAGCTGTGCGCCGCTTGCGACCTTCGTACCCGGCAGCAGGCGTATGCTTTCGGCAGCAACCAGTGTTACGTCGCCACCCGGCTCTACAATGAAATCATATCCAAAACCTGCCACCCAAATGCTATACGGTGAAAAGAAGCAGGCTTCACCGGTAATGGTTTCATCTTCTTCTTTGGCCAGGTGCAGTATATTGGTCAGCGGGCTAAAAATGGCCTCGATGGTGTGATTGGCTGTTACGTTGCTGAAAGTGAAAGTTTCCACGGCACCCACGCTAACACCATCAATGAGCACATCGGCTACCTCATATCCAAAATCCGGCTCAATGACAAAGGGTTGATCTGCACCGGGAAGCACATTAATTTGGCCAAGGGGGCTGACATTTCCATTTTCTCCGGTGAAAGCGGTGATGGTATAATGCAAGGGTGTGTAAAACCAGAATGGTCCGACCCAATCGCTCTGTAAGCCGTCATCGCAGTTGGAGGCAAGATAAAATGTAAACGAACTTCCCGGTGTCAGGCTTGTAAGGGATGTGTGGTTTTGACTAATGTTGGATATCAGATTGCCTTCGCCTTGATTTATCGCGCCAATCCCCCATTCCAAATCCCAGGAATTGCTGCCTCCATAATCCACCCAGCTGATATCAACACTTGTTGGTTCTTGGTCAGATACCTGCGCATAGCCCGGAGGCAGGCATCCCGGCTCGCCGTCCAGAATGGCGAAACGCGGACTTTGGAACCACATTTGGCTTTTAAAGTGAAAAATATGAAAGAATTGATCAAGTCCCTCAGGCCAACCAGTGGTGTTATAGGTAATTGCATTTACACCTGCTGATGCTTCGTAATAACCTAAATGCTGACTTCCTCCATTACTTTGAACTAAATAAATATTCATTCCTGAAGGTTCAGTTACACTGAAAACCAGATCAAGATCACTGCCCGAGGCTACAATATCGCCCGCTGCCGGTTGAATAAATGTTAAAGGTTGTATGCTTGTGATAATGAATGTCTCGCTAATGGCGTAAACATGAGGGTTGTCTAACGAGCTGATCTTGATCCTGCATTCATTGTAAGTGCCCTGGATAGTGGCAGGCACCAGCCAATCATAATTATTGTAACCCCAGGGTGTTGTTCCACAGTTGGAGGCCACATTTTGCATGATAGCATGCCAATTAATACCATTATCCAGTGAATAATAAAGATTTACAGGCTCATTCATGCTGCTGTTCCACCTGATATTATAATTTCTGCCGGTAAGCAAGGTTTGGTTATGCCATGGCTGACTTACTTCAAGCTTATTTTCATCATTGACGATGTCGAAAAAGGCGGAGTAGTGCGAGACGTTATTATTCGTTGTCTCATCCCAATAACTCATGCCAATAGCATATGAGCCTGAACATATTGCATCAGGAATCTGAATGTTAAGGCTGTAAGTCCCTGTTGCATGTATGTGGAACCAATTACCGGAAGAAACAGCATTCAGATACTCGTCAACAATCATTACTTGTACGTCTGATGACTCACAGCCAATAAAGTCAATCTGAACAGGTATTTCGGTTGTCTGGTCTGTGTTAAAAACCTCACCGCCTGAAGGTGAAACAATGGTTAATGATGCTTGTCCGCAGTCTGTTCTGAATAAGCCGGCTGATGACCATTCGGAGGCAATACCGTTACAATCGCCGAGTACATAGAACTCATAAAAAGTTGAATGGTTTAATCCTGTTGCCTCATATTCTGGAAGCAGCAGGCCTTCTACCAGGGTGCCTTCGGAAAACGGATCAAAGCCGTATGGACCGTAAATAAGGTCATATGGCGCGCTTGCACCTGAAT
>SKTA01000133.1 GCA_007122745.1 Bacteroidales bacterium | reverse complement strand
ATGAGCTCTTTGACGACATCCCATTGTCAGAAACCACTTTCAGGCTTGCCCAGGAACAGATCATCAGCAACATTCGCACCCAAAGAATAAGGGATACAGGTGTAATCTGGAACTATCTTGGCGCAAAAAGGATGGGCAGGGATTATGACCTCAGGGAGACCTTGTTCGTTGAAGTCCCGAATATGACCCTCGATCAGGTTTACCAGTTCAATAGGGAATACATCAAAGACCGACCCAAAACCTATGTCATACTTGGAAATGAAAACACAATCAATTTTGATGAGGTAGAAGAGCTATTCGGCCCTGTTACAAGACTGACAAAAGACGACTTGTTTATTTTTTAAACATTCCGTTACTTTGCAAAAGCCGTCTGGCAACAAACCGTGACGGCTTTTGTATTTTTACATTTCATTATGGAGCTAAAAGAGAAGATCAATATTCCGAATGCGCTTTCACTTTACAGATTGCTTGTATTTCCTGTGATCCTGCTTCTGGCACTGACAGGCCGCGAGCAAGCTTTTGCCATTCTTATTATCATCAGCCTCATCACTGATGTATTGGATGGTATGCTTGCCAGGATGCTAAAACAACAAACCGATTTTGGTGCACGGTTGGATTCAATCGCTGATTTCGGCACCTATTTCCTCGTGTTTCTTGGTGTTTTCCTCTTTAAACGGGATGACTTTGCACCCCACATCTTGAGCTTTTCAATTTTTATTGCACTATTGTTAACGGCTCTGGCTTTGTCGCTCATTAAATTTGGAGGATTTCCCAGTCTGCATCTCTATTCCTGGAAAATTGGCGGTTACATCCAGGGAATATTTTTTGTTATTCTTTTTGGGTATGATTTTTACACACCGTTTTATTATTTCATGATCACTTGGGGAATCCTTGCCTTTCTGGAACATATCATCATTCAACTCATCATTCCGGAGATGCGATCAAATGCAAAGGGACTGTATTGGGTATTGAAAGAAAAACAATCAGAAAAGGATACAAATAACTAAAGCATATTAGCCTGATTAATAGCATAAACTTAGTGAAACTTTGTGTGACTGCCCCGCCTATGCAGGAAAGGGGTTCAATTCAATAGAATGTTTTGTGAATAACAGGTTAAAATAATAGGTTAAATAATTGTTTATGGAATTAATCATTTATTTGGCCATTATCACCTATTTCTTTTTAGGTGCCATCGCTTTTTATCTCATCGGGAAAAAGAAAAGCAAGGCGACCAAGAGGGAGATATGGACAAAGTACTTCACCTATTTCATCATTATAAACACCCTGTTTATAGCCATCTATCTGGGGTTTCCCTACTTTCTGATTCTGGCGGCAGCCATCTCTCTTACCGGGCTGGCTGAGATCATCCGTGCTTTCAGAAGTTACGGAAACAAAAATCAGCATCTGTTCTTTATTTCAGCATTGCTGTTGTACCTGATAATCGTAGTGCCCTTTCTCCTTTTCAGTGCATCTGAAAAGGAGGTTTTGTATTTTGCCTTTGTAGTGATTAGTGTTTTTGACGCTTTCAGCCAGATCAGCGGTCAGTTGTTCGGGAAAAGAAAATTGATCCCTTCGATCAGTCCGAACAAAACCATTGGCGGACTGGCTGGAGGTTCAATACTGGCAGTGGTTACAGGAGGTCTCATGGGCCAATTGCCGGGGATAAACACCGCACAGGCCTTGTTTTTTGCGATAATCATCATTATATTTGCATTTGGAGGCGATTTTCTGGCATCTTACTACAAAAGAAGATTCAACATTAAGGACTTTGGAAAGCTCTTGCCCGGACATGGTGGTTTTTTAGATCGTTTCGACAGCCTGATCCCAGGTGGGGCGGCAATGTACATCTTAAGTAATTTTTTATGATCAGCCAGGATCTGTTTTTTACCATTCTTTACACCTTTGCATTCTCCATCATTTTGGCGACCGGGGAGCTGTTGCACCATATCCTTAAAGTTAAAGCTGAGTACACCCGGAAATTTTCACACAGCACAGCCACCCTTGTCTCCCTGACCTTCCCGCTGGTTTATAAGTCTTACGAGTACGTTTTGGTCATGGGGGTCATCTTTTTCCTTGTACTCCTTGTTGCCAAGCATAAAGACCTGCTGAAGTCGATCAATGACGTATCAAGAAAAACACACGGCAGCGTTCTGCTCCCTGTAGCCATCAGCGGAGCTTTCGTTACGGCCTATTTGCTTAACGACAATAAGCTTTTCATCATCCCTATGCTGATCCTTGGCATCAGCGACAGCCTTGCCGGTATTGCAGGTACGCTGTTCAGGAAAAAAATTCGTCAAATCATCATTTATGGCTGGAACTTAAAAAAGACATACCTTGGATCGGGTGTCTTTTTCCTTACAGCCCTTGCCATCTGTCTCCTGACCCTTCATTATTTTACCGGGGTGCTGAGCACCCGAACCATCGTGGCTGCCTTCGCCGTAGCCTTGGGTGCAGCGCTCGTGGAAACATTCAGCTCCAGGGGGCTCGACAACTTCACGGTACCCCTGACCGCATTGATCATTCTCTTGTTTTTCTTATAACCCCGCATAAAACACAACAGAAGCAACACGCCTTAACCTGTTCTGCGAAATAATTATTTCGTACTTTTATCTTATAAATTGAATTTTTGAATTATGAACAGAGTCAAAAATAACTGCAGGTATTTTTTGTATGAATTGCGCATTTCTGCTGAAGCAAGAAAAAAGCTTGAAGTAAACGACACTTTTTTTGCAAATGACGGACGCTTTGTTATAGCTGATTTTAAAAGTGTCCGTAAATTGGCATACAACTTGAACAGAGAGAGAGCCACAGAAGATCAGGTATATCCGGGAACGATCTTTGCCGCCGGGTTGCTGCACGAGATTTATCACATCCTGCTTCGAAAATATGAGGAAAAGGTACAAAAAGATATATTTGAGGAGGCTGCAAAACTGCTTGAACAGCAAATGGGAACACCAGCATTCGCGGCGCTTGCAACGGATTTTACCAATATTTTCCCTCCTACGGAAGTCTACCGGAAGCTTATCAGTCCGGCGCACTACCTGAAAGGCAAAACCGGAAACAAGCAGCATATTTCCATTGCCATTGAGGAGATGATGATGCTTTCTTTGGCCCATAAAAATCGTGCCTGTAAAAAGATCACCACACTCTTTGACAGGTCAAACTTAAACAACCAGGATCAATTGGATGATTTGCTGGTAACACTTGAGTCCTATTTTAAAACGCTCCCCCCTTTCGGCAAGCAAAAGCGGGATATCTTCAGCCTGCTGCTTTCACCACTGTTACACGCTCCTGATGACCTTTACGCGCAGCTTGACTACATCCTGATCAACTGGAAAGACATTTTGCCTGAAAGCCTCCTGGAACAGATCCTTAGAAGCAAAGACCTGATGAAAGAGGACATGCATCTCTCCGGGGCTTTTGGCCCTCCCCCGACATTCGTACCCCGCTACAAAAAAGAGGGTGACGGTACCGGAATGTTTCTTGGAAAATCGGGATATGACCCTTCTGCTGATGAGAGCCTTGATTATGAAGAAGCGGAGCAATTCACCGAGGACACCGACTGGATGCCGCGCGTCGTGCTGTTGGCAAAAAATGCTTACGTATGGATGGATCAGCTTAGCAAAAAATATCAAAGAGACATCCGCACACTTGACCAGATCCCCGACAAAGAACTGGATCAGCTGGCCCGATGGAACTTTAATGGCTTATGGCTGATCGGGATCTGGGAAAGAAGCAATGCTTCAAAAAAGATCAAACACCTCACCGGCAATACCGACGCCGTGGCTTCCGCTTATTCTTTGTATGATTATGAAATAGCCCGTGACCTGGGAGGAGAAGAAGCCTATCAAAAGCTCAATGAAAAAGCAAAACAGCGGGGCATCAGACTCGCCAGCGACATGGTGCCCAATCACACTGGGGTCTTTTCCCGCTGGGTGATCGAAAATCCTGATTACTTCATTCAATCGCCTGTTCCGCCATTTCCCGGCTATTCGTTCACGAGGGAGAATCTCTCAGATGATCCAAATATTGAGATCCGAATTGAAGACGGGTATTACAACAAAACCGATGCTGCCGTTGTGTTTCAGCGGATCGACAGAAACAACAACGACATCCGTTACCTGTACCACGGAAATGACGGTACCATGATGCCCTGGAACGATACGGCACAGCTCGATATGATCAAGGCTGAAGTGAGAGCCGCCGTGATCGAAAAGATCTTTGACGTTGCCCGCCGGTTTTCGATCATCCGGTTCGATGCGGCCATGACGCTGGCCAAAAAACACTTTGCAAGACTATGGTATCCGCGCCCAGGCACAGGTGGTGACATCCCTTCCAGGGCAGATCATGCCCTGTCAAAAGAGGCTTTCGATACCCTCTTCCCCTTGGAGTTCTGGAGGGAAGTGGTTGACCGCATCAATAATGAACTGCCTGAAACACTTTTGCTGGCAGAAGCCTTCTGGTTCATGGAAGGCTACTTTGTGCGGACGCTGGGGATGCACAGGGTTTACAATTCCGCTTTTATGCACATGCTAAAAAATGAAGAGAATGAAAAATACAGGGACCTGATTTCAAATACCCTTGAGTTTGAGCCGGAGATCCTGAAAAGATATGTGAACTTCATGAGCAACCCCGACGAAGAAACGGCACTACAGCAGTTTGGCACGGGGGATAAATATTTTGGTGTTTGTGTGATGATGAATACACTCCCGGGATTGCCAATGTTTGCTCATGGCCAGATTGAGGGTTACACCGAAAAGTATGGCATGGAATACCAGAGGGCCTATTACAATGAGCTGCCAAAACATTGGCTGATTGAACAACATGAGCGGGAGATCTTTCCCTTAACCGCAAGGCGTTACCTTTTCAGCGGAGTTGCAAACTTCAACCTTTTCAACTTCCTGGATCCACAAGGTGTAGTTAATGAAAATGTGTTTGCATACACAAACCGCTTTGGCAACGAGCGTGCAATCGTGTTATACAACAACAAATATGATGGGGCAACAGGACATATCAAAACATCGGCTCCAAGACTTGCAAAAGCGGGAGATGAAAAAGGGCTGATATCTCACGGACTGGCTGATGCTTTGGGTCTTGATCATGGCGGAGATGCCTTTTATATTGTCCGGGAATTGATATCAGACCAGGAATATCTGTTGAGCGGTGAACACGTTCACCAAAATGGCCTTTACCGCCAGCTAAGGGGCTTTGAATATCGGGTATTCTGGGACTTCCGTGAAGTACGTGACAAGGATGGGAGTTGGGCAACCCTTTTTGATAGTCTGCAAGGACAAGGAGTGCCTTCAGTAGAAGAACGACTCGCGCTTCAGCGTTTAAAAAATACCCACCTGGCGTTTTTGCAACTTTTTAACAGCACTTCCCTAAACTGCCTGCTTGATGAGATCAGGGAAGTATCGCATGAAGGTATATCCAAAAAGCTGGATCAGTGCTTTCAGGATGGTATTGCCACTTTTATTAAACAAAGCTGCAAAGATTTGGACCATGAAGACAAATCCCTGGAGGGGTCAGATTATTTTGCAGAGGCACTGGAAACAATTTTTCTTGGGAAAGCCTATTTTGGATCTTTGCACAACGGCATCAAACCTTTGTTGGTCAGGGAGCAAATGAATTCCCCTGAAGAGCTGTTCCTGCTTAGTCCGGCCAATAATTACAAGGAAAACAGCATAATGCTAGCCTCCTGTTTTGTGATCAGGAGCCTGATGATTGCATTGAAAGAATATTCACATGAAGAGCTCCTGTTCGAAAAGCTTTTGTTGCACAAACCGCTGACGCAGCTATTGGCACAAAGTGGAAAAAGTGCAGACGATGTGGCCTCAGACATAACCCTTTTGGAGATCTTGCTTAAATACGGCACAGATCCCTATGACTTTTTTCCACATCAAACATCAAAAGAAAAACCCGGCAAAAAAAGTACATCAACAAGAAGAAGCAAAGCTTCCATGGCGCTTGAAATGCTTAACGATACCCTGGTAAGACGATACATAGGCGTAAACGAACATGAAGGAACTGTGTATTTTAGCAAGGAGGGTTTCGAGCAGCTGAACAAATGGTTGTTTAACCTGACTTTTTTCGCATATGCGAAAGCACATCATGCCGGACGGCATACAAAGGAAACCGAAACCGCAGTTAAAGAGTCGGTCACTTTCTTCTTTCTTGCCAGGCGACTCTCTGCAAACTCGGGATACAAGCTTCAGGTGCTGACAGATGGTTTATCAGCAATGGCAAATATCAATCAAACCCAAAAGGGCTGATCCTACAAGGGATTTGTCAGGTCAAAGTCGGCCTGAAAAACGATGACGCCATCATACAGCAGGCGATACGAAAAAGTGGTCATTGCCTCATCCAGAATGACATGCCATACGCGGCCAAAATGCCCCTGCAGCAATTCCCTTGAATATTCATCTTTGGGAAAATGCTGTGCGAAGGCTGTGCCATTTCCATCTGCATAACCGCCATAAAGGGTCTGGGCATGCGGGGTGCCGTCAGGATAGCTGTGATCATGCCTGAAACGCAGTCTGCCATCTTCATTGAAGAACATCCAGGTTCGCGATGTATCATCAGACAGGTGAAACGGGATATGCACACGGTCCTCTTCACACACGGTAACATGCATCACAAAGTCGAGGTGCGCCCAGCTTTCGCGCCCCTCCTGCATGTAGGTTTCTTCTCCATGAAATGACTGTCCGCAAAGGCTTGCCAGGTTATCAAGAAATGCCTGCTCTTCGGGCAGCAGTTCGTTAGCTTGCTCCGCTTGCCGGGGTGCTTGTCCGCATGAGGCGAAAATAATTGCGATAAGGATGATCAGGTGGTTTTTCTTTTTCATGATGGTAGTTTTAGGTTGT
>SKTA01000188.1 GCA_007122745.1 Bacteroidales bacterium | reverse complement strand
TGTGGCATATTTTCCTGTTTTGTGCGTTTCAGCACCCTGAACAATCACCTTTAGCTGTTTTTTTATGCCACCTTTTTTGGATGTACTTTTTCTTTGGCAACACATATTAGAATTAAGGTTAAGATTAAGATTAAGATTAAGATTAAGATTGAGATATGCGCTGGCGAAAAATCTTCCCTAAAGCTTACACAATTCATTCACTTCGCGCTGCGGCGTTACTAGTGACATCTTTGCGTGCTCTGCGTGAAATTATTTTGCGGCCTTTGCGTGGATTTTTTGTTCCTCGCAAAGATAAAAAAACGCAAAAAGCGCAAAGAAACAGACCAGTCAGTGAACTCTTAACGCTAAACGCATTAACAACAAACAAAAAACAACGAACAAAAAACAGATATGTCATTCCCGCATTTTGGCCACCGCACTTTCGCGGGGGCTTCGCACTCATAATGACTTTTTGCGTCTCAGCATAATCCAAATAAATCCAAAATAATTACTAAATTTGGATAACTCCATTCGTTTTATATAATCCATAAATCAAACCATGAGAACCATAATTATTACAGGCCTGTTGCTGACAGCATTGGGCTGCACCCAAAAAGACCCCACTGCATTTTTAATGGATGCCCGGTGGGTTGACCTAACCCACGCCTTTGAGGAAAATACCCTCTACTGGCCCACAAACACCCCATTTTCAAAAGATACTGTGTTTTACGGTATCACAGACAAAGGTTACTTCTATGCCTCTTTTATTTACACGGCTGAAGAGCACGGTGGCACCCACTTCGATGCACCCCTGCACTTCGGACATCCCGACAGTCCAACGGTAGAACAAATCCCGCTGCAACAGCTTATGGGCCCCGGTGTGGTGGTGGATGTTTCGGAAAAAGCACTCAGCGATCGCGACTACCTTGTTTCGGTTTCAGACTTTTTGGAATGGGAAAGTCAGTATGGCACCATGCCTGATCAATCCATTATCCTGCTGCAAACAGGTTATGGACAGTTCTGGCCTGATCCATTATCTTATACCGGAACCGATCTGACCGGTGAAGAAGCGGTGGCGCACCTGAGGTTCCCGGGGCTGGATCCCGATGCAGCCCAATGGCTTGTTGACAACCGGAAAATCAATGCCATCGGACTGGATACACCCAGCATTGATCGCGGACAATCTGTATACTTCAAAGCACACCGTATATTATGCCATGCCGAAATCACCATCTATGAAAATGTGGCGAACCTCGATAAATTGCCCGATTCCGGAAGCTTTATTATGGCCCTCCCAATGAAGATCAAAGGGGGCAGTGGTGCACCGCTGCGAATCATTGCCATGGTCCCCTGAAGGATGGTATTCAGTTCAGGATGATCAGGTAATGAAAATAAAAGCAGGTTTTATGAACCGTAATCAAAATAAAAAATAATATGCGATTACTTCTAAGCAAAGAGGAAAAATATACCTGCATTACGGTTGAAGGAAGGCTCGATACGCTGACTGCTGCTGATTTTGATGCGGAGATGGCCAAAGTTCTTGAAAAAGAGACCCATCTGGTTATTAATTTCAGCAAGTGCAGCTACCTGTCGAGTAACGGCATCCGGTCACTGATAATACTAACGAAAAAGCTTACTGCCAAAAGTATGGGTAGACTGGTGCTGGCTGCTTTGCCTGCCGAAGTGAAACATGTAATTGAGATGGCCGGACTCCACCAGGTTTTTACTATTGTTGATGGTGTAGAAGATGGGGCAGGCCTGCTGCAGCAAATGCAGGAAGCCAGTCTTCGTCATGGTGAAATTAGTTACGGTAAATGGTCGTTCGATTACCAGCCTGTAGAAAAGCAAGGTCAGACAGCTATGATTTGGCAAAACCAGGACATCGCCGGTTATGATGAACTGGGGATTTCCGCAGGGATTGGCAAGCCTGCCGAAGCCGCCGGTTCTGCAGAATATGACGAATCCCTTTTTTTCACTACTGGTAACTGTGCGGTTTTTTTTCCTTTAGATCGATCTGCTGCACCCGACTTCAGAATTAGTACCGAACCTTCGCAGGCTGGCGTATTGGTTAAAGAAGCCTGCTCTTTTCATCGGGGAGCCGATGCTTTCTTTGAGTTGAAAGAAGCCGGACCGATTACGTGGAAGGAGATGCTGACAGCCATCCATGGTTTGGCCCAAAAGATAATCAAAGACAAAGTGATCACCGGCTTTGTAGTAGCGAGTGAGTACAAAGAGTGGACGGGAATCACTACAGGATTTATCATTGAAACAGCATCCGTAAAACATGCTGACGGCCAGCCGCTGCGTTTTGTAAAAACAAACAAAAACACATCGGACATACCCGCATTTGCATGCATTTCTCTAAAACTCGACAAGCTGCATAAATCAAACGATGTTAACATACTGGGCAAACTGTTGAATGCCAATATCAGCTTTGAAAACATAACAGATCTGGTGCCTATTGACCTTGAGGAAGGTCTGATTAATCCACGTGTCTGGCTTTTTATCGGAAACAAGACCGCGGATGCGGCAAAGAAACGGATCAGTATTGCCGCACCTGACGAATTTTTGGCTGAACCGTATAAAGCATTTCTTGCACGTCGTTTATACCGCGATTCATCAAGACTTGAGTTGAAACCCTTGCAGGGTGGTTTCTCAGCACAAACCTTTCACGTAACATCATGGGATGCAGCGGGCCGAAAGCTGCGGCCAACTGTATTAAAAATAGCCGATCGTGACATGATCACCCGTGAGGCAAAACATTGCAAAGATTATGCAATGCCTTACATCCTGAACAACAGCGCCATGATACTTGGTGCCGAATATTTTGGTGATTCAGGTGCATTGCGCTACAATTTCGTGGGCATTGGGGGTGAAGAAAGCAGGCTGAAATGGTTAACGAACTACTTTCTTGAATGGCCACTTGATCGCCTTGAACCCCTTTTCGATAAGATATTTTTAAAGATATTGAAACCCTGGTATGGTCAGGCGGTGAAACAAACCATTTATCCTTATCGTGACCATGATCCTACCAAAACTTTTTTTCCTGATATATTCCAAAAAGCTGAAGCATTATTTGATCTCTCTGCTGATGATAAAACTGTATGGATCAGGGAACTGGATAAAAACATGCTCAATCCGTATTGGGTGCTGAAGCATCATTACCGAAAAATGGAAAACAAGCCGGTGGAATTCCCCACGTCAATCTGCCATGGCGATCTCAACATGCAAAACATTCTTCTGGATGAGCAGATGAATGTTTACCTGATCGACTTTTCTGAAACCCGTCCGCGATCAGTCGTTTCAGATTTCGCGCGTTTGGAGGCCATTTTCATTATGGAGTTCATGCCTGTTAATACCGAAGCGGATTTGAGGCACATCATGGATATTTTGCTCCGTTTTTATGCGAATGCAGATTTTGAAGCCCGGAACTTTCCAATTGATGACTTAAGTGAAGAGGTGCGCCGCAACCTTCACATGTCAAAATTGATGCGACGATATGCGGTGCACCATGCCGATGGAGACACACTCGTTTCTTCATATTTTCTGGCGATGCTTGAATGGGTCCTTCCGGTTATTTGTTACCGGCAGGTAACACCATTGCAAAAAAGGCTTTCCTTTATATTGGCTTCTCTCTTATATGAAAAGCTCGGAATATAGTCATCCAAATAAAAAAGGCATTTAATTCTTTATTTCATTTAAATAATTTATAATCAACAATTAACAATAATAATTGATTTAAATTATCCAATAGAGAAACACCAGTCCAAATCCAATTAGGAAAATGATCCCCAGGATCGACAAAATTACCTCCCAGCGTTTGGGCTTGAATTCATCAGGAACGTGTTTAAGGAACATCACCCGGTAGTTGATCATGGCAAAAACGGGTGCTGCAAGGAATGATACCGTCATGGCCAGGGTGAGCATGTCGCCCAATTGATCAACAAAGAAGTTAATGATCAAAAAACTGCCAATTACACCGGAGATGATCCAAAAATGATGGACGGTTTTAAATTGTTTTATCAATTTTGGGAAAAGCAGTCTGGTTGTATTTGCCAGCGCACGGGGGTAAGCGTCGATGGTGGTGAGGGTAGTGCTGAACATGGCAGAGAATGCGGCCACGATGATCAGCGGCCGTGTCCATGTGCCGATGCTCTCGCTGTAAAGGTCGATGAGCTGGCGGGCAAAGACTGACCCCTGTGACGATAATTCCGTGCCGCTGCCATACATCACCATCTTACCAAGAACAAGGAAAACGAAAGCCATGAAAACACTGACATAGTACCCGGCATGAAAGTCGATCATGGTTTCGCGCATCACCGAAATCCTGTTTTGCAATTTTTCCTGCGACTTCATCCACAGCGATGGCCAGACGGAGCTCTCGATGGGAGCAGGCATCCACCCCATGAACATCACCACGAATCCAAAAGATGCGGTTGTCCAGGGGGAAGCACCCTCAAAACCCGGTTCTGCAACAGGACCGTTGTAAATGCTGATGATCATCGCTACGACAGTGGATACGGCCAGTACGGCCACCACCGTTTTACCGATCCGGCGAAGCAAGCCGAAGCCACCCAGTATGATGATCAGCGCACTGGCTACCATCAGAAACGCCGATAGGGCGGGGATACCGATACCTTTGATGCCAAAATTGGTAGCGAGGCTGCCGGCCACCATGCTGACACCGGCAATGTTAATCATGCCGGTAATCAGATTCATTCCCATAAAAATGGTAAGATATGGTCTGCCCAGAAGCATATATCCGTGCAGGATGCTTTCTCCTGTTGCAGCCGTATAACGCTGCCCATATCGGAAAAAAGGATATTTAAAAAGGTTGATCAGAAATAAAATCCCTAACAAAGACCATCCGTATTGTGCACCCGCCTGCGTGCTGGCGACCAGATGGGAACCTCCGATGGCAGCTCCCGCCAGCAGGATGCCCGGACCAAGATATCTGTACATTTGTAACCTGTGTTTTGAATATAACAATATTGATATAAACAGCCTGCAAATGTATGATGTTTGATTGATTTTTCGAATCTTTACTGCCAGAAATCAAACACGAATTGTTAACGCCTTACCTCCTCCATCCAATCTGCAATCAACCCGGAGATCCCCGTATGGATATTGTTCCGACGGTATTGACTGTTGTTGCGGATGGCAACGGCGTGTTCAATGTCATTTACATAGATAAAGCCGTGATCCACATTGGGAACGCGCATATAGGTTGCCATACCCGGATTGTAATAATTCACGATGTTAGCAATGAGCTCATGTTCCCAAGGATTAAAAGCAACAAACTCTCCCTCTCCATGCAGTGAAAGTACGTGGGAATTCACTTCACTCCAGGCTTTAAACAGACGCGTATCCTGCAGCTGATGCCAAAAGGTGTAGTGGCGCCCATTCATGAAACCACCCTCTTCATATTGCCAGTAACGATCCAGGAAATCGGCCATTTCAGGATCCTGCATCAGCTCTTCCGGACTTTCCTTATCCAGCATGAAACGATAATAAAAGCGGATGGATTGTTCGTGATTTGCCTCATTGGTAAGGTAATCCTGTCCGAGCAAAAGACGTTGTATGCGGGTTTGCTCAATGAGGTATTCAAACCAAGGCCTGACAACGGTGCCGAAGACAATAATGCCTTTCGGGTCATAATCATAATCCATCATGGGGGCTTGCACACCTCCCATTGAATGACCGAAAACAAATACGTTATCGAGGTCAACGAAATCGTACTTTGTAAGATTATTGTATGAGGCAGAAAACAGGTCGGTTTCTTCGAGGAGGGTGACATCGGCACAGGTTCTGCTGCTCCGTGAGTCGCCCATGCCCGCCTTTTCGGTTTTTACAACCACAAAACCCCGCTTGCTGAAGCCTTCCAGCAGCTTCGTATAGGGATGATGGTTGCCCATGTTGTCCATGGAAACACAGGTATATCCCTGCACGAAGAACAACACAGGGTGTTTCCCGGGAGCATTGGGTTTATGGATGATGGTGCGCACATAACCGTCTTCAAAGGGGATCTGATCGTAGATTACCTCCGCATAAGGAGATGTTTCCGGCGGAAAACCTTTCATTTCGCCGCTCATCTTCATTTCAATGCCGTCGCGGATTATTAACAGCTTGATATTATCTCCCTTTTGGTAACTTGCAATGTAATCGATGAATGGGTAAACCGAAGTGGCTAGAAATCCATTGGCCTCCAAAATGATATCGCCAGCTTGCAGTCCAATTTCAGCTGCTGAGCCCCCTTCGGCAAGATCAGCGACAAAAACGCCGGTTGACTCTTTCATCTCATTGAGCTGTGCAATTGAGTCGGTCATGGTCAGCAGTTGCACACCGATAAAGGCCCGCCGGGGTAATATTTCCTTGTCATAAGTTGCATCTCTTTCGTTTACCCGGGCCATTGCTGCCGGAGTCAATAACATAAAGAACAAAAACAGCATGGACAACATGGATGAATAAGACATCAGATTTGTGCCGGCAAGTTTTGTTTTTCTGATGCTGGCATTTGGAGGAATAGCTGGATTGATTTTCATCTTTTTGATTGTTAATGAATAGAATGAATGACCATCTATTATCAATCATTATGCAAAAAGAATTAACTATCATCAAATCAATACCATAAAGAAATAGAAATTAAACTTTTTAGGATAAGAAAAAGGGTAGGGTGTTCGCCTTCGTACATTTAATTTCAAAAATGGACGTATTATCATACTGGCAAATCAAAAAACGCCAAACGCTAACGCAAATGTTCATTTAACATCTAAACTCTAACCCTCAACCCTCAACCCTCAACCCTCAACCCTCAACCCTCAACCCTCAACCCTCAACCCTCAACCCTCAACCCTCAACCCTCAACCCTCAACCCTCAACCCTCAACCC
>SKTA01000124.1 GCA_007122745.1 Bacteroidales bacterium | reverse complement strand
TGATCAACATTGCATACATGTCCGGAGTTTTCCAAAGTTACCAGTTCGGCCATTTCGTTGAGTGATACCAGCGTCCTTACAGGTTTCAGAAACAGATGGTCTTCATCTCCCATCAGGTATAGTGTTGGTATAGGTGGATTTTGTTCAATCTGGAATTGAAGCAACGGGTTCACATCCTTAAGGAGCTTAAACCAGCGGTTGATCTCCCTGCGGTAAATCTTTTGCGCCTCTTTTATAAAAATATGCCTGCTTTCTTTGTGTCTTCTGTTTGGCATCAGAATTCGGGCAAACAGCCGATAGAGCCACATGAACGGGATCACCGGTTTAAACACTTTTGCCACCCACACCAGGAAACGGGAGCGAATGTTCAAACGTGTAATGGCACCGGCGAGTGTCATTGATTCAACCCGCTCAGGGTCCAGTTCGGCAATCACCCTGATCAGGATGGTGCCAAGGGATACCCCCATGAAATGGCTTTTTTGGATTTTGAGGTGGTCAAGTACATCAATGACATCCATGCTGATGTCCTCAAAAGTATACTCCCTTCCCATGTAAGCTGCAAAAAGGTCACGCGAGCGGCCATGGCCACGTAAATCCACAACGAGCACGTTAAAATGCTTCGAAAACTCCCTGACCTGCTTAAACCATACGATGGAACTTCCGCCAACACCGTGTACCAAAGTCAACCAGGGTGCATCTTCACTAAGGAAAAAGGTCTTATAAAACAGCCGTGCACCGTTTTCAGAGAACTTTTCCGCTTTATGAAGCTCCTTCAAAGCTTCCCTGCCAGGATTATCCATAATTTATTCGGGTTTGACAAAATATCGTATTAATCTGCAAAGATAATCATTTTCTGACAGGAATATCTCCGCCAAAGCAACAGGCCCACTTCAATAAATGCTTTTCAAATGATACGATTACAACGGATTACTCAGGTCAAAATCCACCCGGAGCCTTTTTTCTCCATCGCGTTCAAGACGATATGTAAATGTAGTGAAGTCTTCATCGAGCCTTACAGTCCAAACATTTCCACCGCCATCCTCAATCAGTTTCGCACTATAGGCATCGGCAGGAAAATGCTGAACAAATGCATCACCCGACTGGTCTGCATAACCGCCGTAAAGGGTTTCCTCCTCAGGGGTGCCGTCAGGGTATCGGTGATCGTGACGAAACCGGAGCTGACCATCCTCTGCCAGAAACACCCATGTGCGCGACTGGTCCTCTCCCACATGGAAGGGGATCAGGATCTGGTCCGGTTCACATACGGTAATGTGCATCACCATGTCAAGATGCGCCCATCCTGAAGCGTGATGGCTCCTGTAGATTTGCTCTCCGGCAAATGATTTACCACACAAGCTTGCCAGGTTGTTAAAGAAAGCCTGGTGTGTTTCCGAAATCAAATGCCCGGGCGGGTAAGAGGCAACATCCTCTGAGGGCTGCTGGCGCGGCCCGCAGGAGGTTAAAAAAAAGACAATTGCTGTGGTCAATAATAAAATGGTGTTTTTCATAGCTTGTTTCTTAATAATGAACATCTTCATAAATGGCTTACAAATATAATTCAAAATGTCGTGTATATTTGTTCTTTCAAAAGAAATGAATCAAGGAATGGATACACTCCTGTCGGTAAGTGGTTTATCTGCCGGATTTAACGTTGACGGTGAATTTGTTCAGGCTGTTGATGATGTTCAGTTTGACCTGATGTCAGGTGAAACTTTTGCATTGGTAGGCGAGTCAGGTTCAGGAAAGTCGGTAACGGCATTATCTGTTATGCGCCTGCTGAGCAGGAGTGCGGGAAGGATATTATCGGGAGAGATTCTTTTCAGACATCCCGGGAAAGGGTGCGTTGATCTTTTGAAATGCACGGATCAGGAGATGCAGTTGATCCGGGGGCGTCATGTTTCGATGGTTTTTCAGGAACCGATGACCTCATTGAATCCTGTAAAGCGTTGCGGTCAACAGGTAATTGAAAGTTTGTTGTGGCATAGGCAGGGTGATAAAAAGCATGCAGAATCAAGGGTGCTGGAGCTTTTTCAGGAGGTTAAGCTGCCGGATCCGAAGCGGGTTTATCGTGCCTGGCCGCATGAGCTTTCCGGTGGCCAAAAACAACGGGTTATGATCGCCATGGCAATGGCTTGTAATCCTTCCATCCTGATTGCTGATGAACCCACCACCGCCCTTGACGTTACCGTTCAGAAGAGCATCCTTGAGCTTATCCGAAAACTTCAGGAAACCCACGGAACATCCGTGTTGTTTATTTCCCACGACCTTGGCGTGGTCCGTCAGATTGCTGACAGGGCAGCAGTAATGAGGAATGGGATTATTCTGGAGCAGGGCAGGGTGGATGATCTTTTTTTAAAGCCAAAACATCCGTATACAAAAGCATTGATTGCCTGCAGGCCGCCATTGGATTCAAGGCCGGAACGGCTTGCCGTTGTAGAAGACTTCCTCAACGAAAGGAAGACAGCAACTTCTGTTGCAAAGACCAGTGCCGTTGATTATGAAAAAAAACCGCTGCTGGAAGTAAAAAATCTGCGCAGCTGGTATGTTACCGGTAAAAGCATTTGGGGTAAACCACTGAATCACTTTAAGGCTGTTGAAGACATCAGCTTTTCGGTTTACAAGGGTGAAACATTGGGGTTGGTCGGTGAGTCGGGCTGTGGGAAAACCACACTTGGCAGGAGCATCATGCGATTGATTGAACCACATTCCGGAATGGTTATTTACAAAGGGAAAGACATTTCCCGGCTTCGGGCATCGGAACTCAGAAAATTACGCCCAAAATTTCAGATCATCTTTCAGGATCCCTATGCTTCCCTGACACCGGGTATCAGTGTTGGCAATGCCATCATGGAGCCGATGCGTGTGCATGGCATCCTCAAAAACAAAAAAGAAAGAAAACAGCGAATCATTGAACTGCTGCTGCGTGTCGGATTGGAAGAAAAGCATTACGACCGCTATCCGCATGAGTTTTCCGGAGGGCAACGTCAGCGGATCTGCATTGCCCGTGCCCTGGCCCTTGATCCGGAGTTTTTGATCTGTGATGAATCGGTGTCTGCCCTGGATGTTTCTGTGCAGGCGCAGGTGCTGAACCTGCTCAATGATCTGAAAAAGGAGTTTGGCCTGACCTTCATTTTTATTTCACACGACCTTTCTGTTGTGAAGTATATGTCAGACCGGATCATTGTGATGAAAAACGGCCAAATGGAAGAGATCAACGAGGCAGATGCGCTTTATCTTAATCCGGAAAGCGATTATACCCAAAAGCTGATTGACGCGATCCCCTCACTTTGACACCGGCGGATGGCTGAATCGGTCTCATGCCGGTTGCATGGCTGCTACATGGAATCCATCATCTCTTCAGTGAGCTCAAGGTTGTGGAATACATTCTGGACGTCGTCGTCATCCTCTAATGCGTCAATAAGCTTCAGCATACCCTGTGCCGCATCCTTTTCAAGTTTTACCGTTGTTTTCGGGATGCGCTGCAGCTCCGCATTTTCAGCTTCCACGCCCAGCTCTTCCAGCTTTTTTACCATGCTGCCGAAGTCTTCCATTGCGGTATAAATGTTGTAAAAACCCTCTTCATGCTCCACATCTTCAGCTCCGGCATCGATCACCTCCATCATGAACGCCTCTTCGTCCATTTCTTTGGCTTCAACCACTTTTTCACTTACGGAAAATACCCCTTTCCTGTCAAAAAGAAAGCTTAGGGCCCCGTTTGTCTCAAGCTTGCCGTTGTGTTTGTTCAGGTAAGACCTGATATTGGCAACGGTACGCTGTTGGTTGTCGGTCAGGCATTCGATGTAAACTGCCACACCATGGTTGGCATAACCCTCATAAGTGATTTCCTGAAAATTTGCAGCATCCTTGTCGCCCGCTTTGGAGATGGCGCGCTGGATGTTGTCTTTGGGCATGTTTGCCCCTTTGGCATTTGCGATGGCAAGCCGCAGGCGCGGGTTGCCCTCAGGGT
Source organism: Bacteroidales bacterium (assembly GCA_007122745.1). Lineage (GTDB taxonomy): Bacteria > Bacteroidota > Bacteroidia > Bacteroidales > UBA7960 > PUPG01. The sequence goes on along the minus strand of SKTA01000124.1, from coordinate 3,008 downwards.
CATTCCCCCCCTCCTTTACGGCAATATTGATTTCTTTGATGATGCGCGAGAAAATCTTTGAGCGCTTCGCATCCAAAGCACCCTTTTTGCGCTTTATGGTTGACCATTTACTGTGTCCTGACATAATATGTTCTTTTTTACAAAAATAATCATTTCCTTTTTTTAGAAATAAAAAAAGCAACCTGACCAACATCAGGCTGCTTTCAAAAACCAACAGTTTAAACAGGATTATCTTTTTTCAAATCAAAAATTCAGGATTCGTAGCCCAATATTGACAGGATATAGCTCAGGACCCCTGTCATCCTTGAACATCGAATTCAATGAATAAGTGGCAAAAAGGTTGACCCTTCCCCAGCCGATCCGTGCAATGGCTTCATAACGAAAGGGTACAAGATGATAGCTTTTAAAGTCTTTTTCCTTTTCCCTGCTGCCTCCGTCACGATATACATACTTGGTGTGGCTTCTGAGCCTAACGCCAACGTTTACCCCTGCCGCCATGTGAAACTGACTGTTCGGGTTGCTTTGCGCTGTTTGAAACTCCAGCATGAGGGGTGCATTCAGGTGCGATATGGTCAGTTTGTTTTTTCTGAAATTATGAATGGTGTCTGTAAAATGTTCGAGTTGATCCTCTCCGTGTACAAGCCTGATATTCTGATCAAAGCGGTAGTTGTTCCAGCCGACACCCAGTCCTGTTGCCAAACCGAAGTTGCTGTGGTTTCCCCGGGCAATGGCCAGGTTTTGCTGCCACAGGTTCAGGTTCACAGATATCGAATTGTTGTACTCAAGGTCCATGAACTCCGCTTCAGGGTCTAGACTGAGGCTGTTTGACGGACTCATGTAACCATTCACTCCCAGGTAAAAGCCGGTCCAGGTGTTGCGCCATGCGGGTCTGTGACTGACCCTGGTTCTCACTTCAGGGCGCCTCCCTTCAGTTATCACAACTTCTCTGTCGCCAACCCTTACTACTATGGTTTCATCCTCCTCCAGGATGGTGGTTTCGTGTGCACCGGTTTTGTCAATGCCGGAAATGCTTGCTGCTGCAGACTTCGAATATCCAATGGTTGAAGGGTTGCCCCTGACATTGATGGAGGAGGTGCCGCTAGCGTCAGCCTTAATGGTTTCCAAAACGGTGACCCTTACGCTTGATGTTCCGGAACTGCTTACCTCCGTGTCTTTTGTTTCAAGGTCAAAAGCACGCACAGTGGAAACGCCGCTTGCATTCAATTTGTGCTTGCCGGCACTACCCTGGAGGTTCACGCCGCTGGCGCCGCTCACTGTCGTATTAAGGGTATCGGCCTTTATGTCAAGCTTCATGCTTGAAGCTCCCGACACATTCAGGATCAGGGTTTCAGCAGTAAGTGTATGAATGCTTTCAAAACTCGTAGCTCCCGATGCGTTGAGATAAGAATATGCCGGTGCCGTTATGTGCGCTTCGAGATTCCGCAAGTTGCGTGAGCGCCTGGTGTAGCTGATGCGTAAAATGTTGTCTTTTACTTCTGCTTCAATGTGTTCCAGGTGCTCTTCCGGGGCTTTTATGGTAAGCGAATGTGTATCTCCCTGGCTGAGAAATACTTTAAATACACTGCCAACACTGACACCGGTAAACGGTTCAACGACTCTTTCATCCGTAATGACTTGTGCGTTTAAGTTCAGTGCCGTCAGAAGGAAAAGTGGCAGCATTAAAAACTGGATGGTCTTCATGGTTTTCATTTCATTCTTCATTTAAAAGGTTCTTGTTTTATTTGGTTGCAATATACTTGTTCATGTTGCTTATCAGAATGGATGTGTCAATCTGCAGCTTTGATTGAGCCCAGACCCGATTTGTCAATTTTGGTTTCTTTGGGGTTGCCGTAATACCTTATGGAGCCGACACCACTCAAGGAAGCTCGCAGACGGTCGGAAGCATGAACATGTGCCGACCCTGCGCCCGACATGCTTATACGGGTTTCTTTACTTTTGAGGTCTTTGGCACGCAGGTTGGTGGCGCCCGATAACATGATGTTATGCTTTTGGGCTGCTCCGCTGAAATTCAGGTTCCCAGCCCCCGAAACCCGCGTTTGGAGATCATCAACATTCACCTCAAGCTCGATGTCTGCGGCACCACTCACCTGAAAGGAAAGCTTGTCGCTGTATATGGGATTTTTTGCCCTGAGTTTGCAAGCACCGCCAACGTGGATCTGCTCCAGGGAAGGATAGACAATATGCAGCTTCATATCCGTGTGGCTGTAAATGGCATCTTCGGTAGGACCTACATGCAGGACATTGTTTCTTACCTCAATAAAAATCAGTTCCTGGAGGTTTTCGTCAGTTTTTAGTGTAACCACAGGTTCTGTTCCATGTTCCAGAATCACATCAAAAACTCCTGTGATGTCAATTTTTTTGAAATTTTCAAAATGATGTTCAGTTGTTACAACATTGCCATCTCCGTGTATCACATGGGAGCCCCCGATAGTACAGGAGAAAAGAAAAAGACCGCTTATCAACATGATTATTGATAACAAGGGCCGTTGGGTTTTTTTCATAATTTTCATGATTGTTTTTTTAAGGTTCGATGGTAAAACGGATGAGGTGTTGCAAAAGTTACAGTCGCAAACGTTTTTTTTGTTGTTCGTTGTTTGTTATTTTTTGTCATTATGCTTCGCGTCATTTATTGTCATTTAGCGCTAACGCGCTGTCATTAAAAAAGGCTGTTAGATTTCCAGACATTTCCTGTTGCCTTTGTGGTAAAAAATAAAATTTCAACATAGAAGACACAGAGGTGTTCACAAGGCCGCAAAAGGTTTTCACGCAAAGCACGCTAAAATGTCATTAGTAGTCCCTTAGTATGAGAAAAAGACAGCCCATAGAAGAATAACTTGCAACACAAGTTACATAAGAGTCCCTCAATTTTTATATTTGCTAAACTGTACATCTGCTAATTTGCAAATTATCACTTTCCTTCCAGCTTCTTAATCTCAATCTCAACTTTAATACGCACATGCCACGCTTTATTTTACGAAAAAAATGTA
>SKTA01000194.1 GCA_007122745.1 Bacteroidales bacterium | reverse complement strand
GATCAAAAAGGCTGCAGAAATGGCGGCTGAAGATTATAGTGGGGATGGGATTCATTATTAATACAAGCTGCCTCTTTCAGAAGAACCATTGTAAGAAGCAAATTGTGACCACCTTATTATAAAAACACACTAACCGCCTAATCAATTCCTGCGCAAAGCTACTTCGCCTGTAAATGTTTGCCCGGCAAGGTCAAGCCCTTCGGGTTTATTCATTTTTCTGACCACCGGCTTGCGTGTGGTTTTCTCATAGAGTTCATGTTCAGAAAAACCGGCCAATGCATTTAAGACTCATGCACTGGCCTTGACCTAAAACCTTGCGTCAAAATATAATGTTGCAGCTGCTTGAAAGTATAGAAAATGTATTTGAGCTTTCAGGGATGGCAAGCTATCCAAATCAGTCTTTGAAAAGGCAGAAAGGGAATTAAGCTTGCTTGAATCGTTTTTTTAATGAAGCGCAAACTGAGAATGCCATACAAAACATCATCCTTGAAGAAATGGAAACATTTCAGGGCATCCTGATCGCCACAACCAATCAGACAGATAACCTGGATACTGCCTTTTAAAGGCGATTTCTCTATAAGATATTGTTTCATAAACCATCGCTTAAGGTAAGGACAGAAATATGGAAACTTAAAATGCCGGATCTTTCCGATGCTGACTCCCTGCTACTCGCTTCATCATTTGACCTTTCGGGTAGACAGATCGACAATATGGTAAGGAAAATCGAGATAGAGGGAATACTCAATGCATCGCCCATTGGTCTTACTATTCAGTGACTTCACTTTGTGCTTCAGAATAATATACATATCTGATACCGACTTCACCGAATAATCAGCATAAAATGCGTCGGGAAGGAAGAACCGGAAATAACCGACATTTGTTGGGTCATCCTGAATGGCAAGAATCGGAGGTCACAATAGCCTTTAAAAAAAGATGAGGTAGATTCCGAGGATCAATAGTACCAGTGAAAAGATAAACCGGACCCACCTTTCATTGCGCTCCGGACGGGCGCGAGAAAGCAGGAAAGGCCCTACAAAGGCACCTGCCGCGGCTCCTGATCCAAGCAGCAGGATCAGTTCGAGGTCAATTTCACCCATGAGCAGGTGTCCGCCAAAGCCTGCCAGCGCATTGATGAAGACAATCATGACCGATGTGCCGACAACCAGCTTTACCGGAAGCTGCAATAAAAAAAGGCCGGCCAGAACAGGGGCTGTTCCGCTGGTTCCGAACAGACCTGCAACGATTCCTGCAACAGCACCCAGGGAGACCATCAGGTATACCTGTCGTGGCAGAAAGTCAGAAAACTTTTCGGGCGGCTGCATCCCTTTGCTGATTCTGCCTTTTGGGTTATAAAAAGTCAGAAGCGACAACGCGATCAGATAAACGCCAAAGGTATCGAGCAGCGTTGAAACCTCGAGCCTGTTTGAAAGCCATGCCCCAACGATTGCCCCAATCAGTCCGGCCGAACCAAAAAGCACCCCAACAGGCAGGTTGATGTTTTTTTGCCGGTAATGGACAATCGAGCCTATTATACCAATCGGAATAACTGCGGCCAGAGAGGTGGCAATCGCCACCCTGGGCGGTACCTGGAAAAACAGGATCAGGATCGGTGGGAAAAAGAAAGCTCCATTGCCCCCGATCATTGTTGAAAGAACCCCGATGATGAAGCCGATGAGAGGTAACCAATAGTAGCTGAGTTCGATGCCCGATTCGAAAATCACGTATTCCTGTTTTTCTTAATTCAAAAAAAGAGCGTGAAAGGTACAAAAAGAATTGGAAATGCCTCGATCTTAAATGAAACCGCCTAACGCTAAACACTATACGATTCAACGATTCAACAAATCAACCCCAAAGGCCTGTCACACTTTTATCACTTTCCATTTGTTTGTGCGAAGATATAGCATCGAAAACAGGCCCAGCAGCGAGAAGTAAATCACTTCAATAAACCAAACGACCGGTGCGCTGGCATTCAATACGATTGCCAGAAAGAAAGCGGCACCCAGATAAAAGGTGATGGCAGCAATTTCTATCATCAGGGCAACAAATGTTTTTCCCGTTCCGGAAAGTCCGCTGAAAATGATCATCCCAAAAGAGAAAGCAATAAGCGCCAGCGATATGACGCGCAGCAGGGGAACCGTAGCTTCAATCAGGTGCCTTTCCTTCGTAAAGAATGCGGCGATCTGCTCAGGAAAAAAGATGTTTACCTGAACAACTACCAGGGAGATCCCTGTGCCAATGAGCAACACCTTTTTGATGAGAGGAATCACCTCATCACTTTTTCCCTGGCCAATCAGGTTGCTTACAAGGCTATTGGTCGCTGAACTTAACCCCCACACCGGGATCATGAGCAACATGTAAAAACTTCTTGTGATGTTTGATGCCGCCAGCGCAGTTTCCCCTATTTGTTCAATTACCATAAAAAAGACAAACCAGGCTGAAAATGAAAAGAAGTACTGAAACATTACCGGTACGGCAATCTTCAGCAGGGGCTTGTATTGCAACCAATTCGGCTTTGGAAACCGGAACAGGCCAAAAATGGAAACACTCTGATCCTTCAAAGCCCATATTACCAGAAATAAAAAGGTGACAACTTCGGCGATGTTTGTCGCCATGGCGGCACCGGCAATCCCCATTTCAGGCATGCCGAAATTTCCAAAGATCAATGAATAATCAAGAAAAATATTCAATGATGCCATTAGGCCTGTGCTGGCAATCAAAATGTTTGTTCTGGTCGTGCCGATATAAAAGGCATTAAATGCTAAAACAAGAAATCCGAAAAGAAAGCCGAAGCGGCGATGCTTAAGAAATATGAGACTTTCATCCAATACTGCATCCGATTTTAAAAACCACTCCAGGAATGAGGGCGCCAGGAAGGTAAGAACCATAAAAAGGAAACTGGCCAGACCAATCATGAAGTAAACCGTATGATCGAAAACCGGTCCGATTTGTCTTAGGTTTTGGGATCCGTTTCGTCTGCCGATAATGATTTGGCTGCCGATGCTGAAACCGGATCCCAACATCACCAGGCATAAATAAAAAATCCCGCCAATGGCTGCAGCCCCCAGGGTAACTTCACCCAGACGCCCCAGGAAGGCAGTGTCTATCACTACCATCAGGTTCTGCGCAATCAGCCCAATGATGATGGGACCGCTGATGCGCCATATACTGCGATATGTATTACTTGCGTGAGCCATTTAAACATTATAAGCTTCCAACAGCAAGAACCAGGCCCTTCAGATATTGCCCTTCGGGATGAAAGATGTTTACCGGATGGTCGGCCGGTTGGCCTAACTGGTGCAATATCCTGATTTTTCTTCCGGCGAGAATGGCAGCTGCCATAATGGTAGACCGGAACAGCTGCATGTCAACCACCTGTGAGCAGCTGAAGGTAAAGATGATACCACCCTCTTTGATCGCTTTAAGTGCTTCAAGATTCAGCCTTTTGTATCCCTGTAGGGCATTGTGTTTAACATGCTGGTGTTTGGCATAAGCCGGGGGGTCCAGAATGATCACATCGTAATCTTCATCATGACCCTTCAGAAACCCCATTGCATCAGAGGTAACAGAACGGTGTTTGTCTGTTTCAGAAAAGTTCAGTGCGACGTTCTTCTCTGTAAGCTCAATGGCCCGGGCAGAGCTGTCGAGAGAGGTAACATGCGATGCACCGGCTTTTAGTGCATAGACGGAAAATCCACCGGTATAACAGAAAGTGTTCAGCACGTTTTTCCCTTCAGCGTAATGCGCCAGCAACCGTCTGTTTTCACGCTGGTCGATGAAGAAACCTGTTTTTTGCCCTTTCCGGATATCGATCATAAAACGGTGACTATATTCGCTAACCTCGACCCCGTCTGCCTCTCCGGAAATAAATCCCCGGGGCTCTTTGTCGGACCAAAAGGCTGCAGGAAGTGTTTCCCTGCTTTTGTCGTAAATGCTTCTTAGCTTGCTGCCGTATATCTTTTTCAGGGCTTCTGCAATCTCGTCAATAAATCGGTAGAGCCCTGTGGCATGAATCTGAATGACCAGGTGGCCGTCATAATGGTCAATGATCAGTCCGGGAAGGTGGTCCCCTTCACCGTGTACCAACCTGTACATGTTGGTTTGCGAGCCGTTTGTCAGGCCGGAGATTTCACGAAGCCGAAAGGCTGCATGTAACTTTTCCTCCCAGAAGGCTGATTCAAACGATGCCGGCCTGTCGGGAGCGAAAGCAAGAATGCGGACGGCAATAGTTGCATCCTGGTATATTCCACAGCCCAGGTATTGATCCTTGTTGGAGAAAATTTCTGTGTGACAGCCATCATACGCGGGTCCTTCCATTTTCTTGATGGCGCCGCTGAATACCCAGGGGTGGTAACGCCTTAGGGCATCATCCTTTCCCGATTTCAATATGATCTTTAGGGATTTGCTCATAGTCCTTATTTTGAGTCGCAAAAGTAATGATAATTGATCCGGTTTTGTGAATGCTTCAGCTATTTGATCAGTACTTCATGCATCTTTTTGTCTTCAAGGAAAAGCTCAAGCTTGTCTCCCGACTTTACCGGCCCCACACCTGCCGGCGTGCCGGAAAAAAGCAGGTCGCCAATTTTCAGTGTCACATATTTTGACACGTGAGTGATAAGTGCATCTAACGGGTGTATCATCTCAGCCGAATGTCCGCTTTGGACAGTTTCTCCGTTTTTCTTCAATAAAAAGTGGATGTCTTCCGGATTTTTCAGGTCATCAACCGGTATAAAGTTACTTACTGCTGCAGAACCGTCAAAAGCTTTCGCCACCTCCCAGGGGTGTCCCTTTTCTTTGCATTGCTGCTGAATATCGCGGGCTGTGAAGTCAATACCAACACCGATTTCTTTGTAGTATTTGGATGCAAAGCGAGGCTGGATATGCTTGCCCAGCTTACATATTCTGATCACCAATTCTATCTCATAATGAATGTCTTCTGAAAAATCAGGATAAAAAAAGGGCAGTCCCGCCCGAATCAGAGCCGTCTCAGGCTTCATAAAGAACAAGGGCGCTTCCGGTGTGGTATTGTTCAGCTCGGCAATGTGTTCCTGGTAGTTTCTGCCGATACAGATTATTTTCATGGTGATTATTGTTCTTTTATGATCATATTTCCCTTATCAAAACCTCGCATGATAATCGTCCGTATCACCTGCTTTGTGGAAAGGGGGAAGTCGGCTTTCATCATCCAGTCAAAGTACTGAGGCTCTTTTGCAAAGACATCTTCCACAAGTTTGCCTTTGTGTTTGCCAAATTTAAAGACCTCCTTGCCGGCTTTGTTATACCCGATATGGCCCACCAGGTCGGCATTGTTGTGGTTGTATGAAAAATCGTGCAATGCCTGGATTTCATTTGTTATCGGCATGCTTGTCGTTCCGTCTTTCTCTTCGTATGGAACACCTTCATAGCGTTCGATTTGTGACAGCAAAACTTCGTATGTGGCTTTGGTATCTGCTTCAGCTGAGTGTGCATCAATAAGGTCTTTGCCGCAATAATATTTATATGCAGCGCGGAGTGTTCTTGGCTCCATTTTGTGAAAAATGTTCTGCACATCAACCAGGCGTCGTTTCTTGATGTCGAAGTTGATCCCACATCTTAAGAACTCTTCAATGAGCATGGGGATGTCAAACTTGTTGGAATTGTACCCGGCCAGATCGCAATTGCCCAAAAAAACATTGAGTGCGGATGCTGCCTGCTCAAAAGTGGGTGCAGTTGCCACGTCTGCATTGGTGATGCCGTGAATTTCAGTAACCTCCGGTGGAATGGGGATGCCCGGATTGATAAGTTTGGTCATCGATTCGGCGCCACCACCCGGCAGCACTTTGTAAATGCTGATCTCTACAATGCGATCTTTCACCACATTGGTGCCGGTGGTTTCCAGGTCAAAAAAAGCAATAGGACGCGTGAGTTTAAGTTGCATGGTGATTTTTTTGGTGTAAATAGAAAATTTACACGAAAATACAACAAATCTTAGCGCCCTTCAGCTTAAATATTCTGATTCACGTCAAATTGTTCGAGATTGTCTGCAATCTTCTGCAAAAACATGCCACCCAAAGCCCCGTCAACCACCCTGTGGTCGCACGATAGCGAAAGTATCATCCGATGTCTGATGGCGATATGATCTCCTTCGGGAGTTTCCACAACAACGGGTTTTTTCTCAATCTTTCCGACGCCGAGGATGGCCACTTCGGGCTGATTGATGATCGGTGTACCCATAAGGGCACCAAAGGTTCCGAAGTTTGTCAGCGTGAACGTGCTGCCCTGAATTTCATCGGGCTTCAACTTGTTCTCCCTTGCCCTGAGCGAAAGGTCGTTGACCTCTTTTGCAATGCCGAGAAGGCTTTTGTGGTCTGCATTATTGATCACCGGTACGATGAGATTTCCGCCTGGCAATGCCGCTGCCATTCCCACATTGATGTTTTTTCTTTTGATGATTTGATGCCCATCAACAGAAACGTTTACATCGGGATAATCACGCAAGGCTTTTGCGATGGCCTCTATGAAGATGGGTGTAAATGTGAGTTTTTCACCTTCCCGCTTCTGCAGGATCGCTTTGTTCTTTTCCCGCCATTTTACCACGCGGGTCATGTCAACCTCGCTGATGATTGTAATGTGCGCGGAGGTATCGAGTGAGTGTACCATGTGGTCGGCAATCAGCTTGCGCATGCGGTCCATTTCCACTACCTGATCACCATCACCGACAGGGATTTTTTGTGGCGCAGGCTTCGGTGCTTTTGTTGCTGCCTGGTCTGTTGTGACAGGTTCCTGTACCGGTTTGGTTTCCTCCTTTTGTGCTTCTGCGGCAGGTTTTTCTGAACGCGTTTTAAGATAGGAAAGCAAGTCATCTTTTGTAAGGCGACCATTCTTACCTGTTCCTGGGATGTTGTCTAATTCCTCTGCGCTGATCCGCTCTTTTTGTGCAATGCTCCGCACAAGAGGAGAATAAAACCGGTCACTTTCCCCTTTTCTGCCCGCCGGGATTGATTGTTCTTCAGCTGCTTCAGGCTGATCAGACT
>SKTA01000240.1 GCA_007122745.1 Bacteroidales bacterium | reverse complement strand
TTTTGGGCGAGGCAAAGGTAAGCTTGCCCTGTTTGAGCCGTTGTTCCAGATCCCGAATATTGAGGTCCTGCCGGTAATCCAGCACAACCAGATAGTGGCGATTGCCCTTGTGATTTCTGAAGAATAAATTTTTGCAATGCTGTGCGTCAAGGTCTTTCCAATATCTGGCGGCCTCTTCAACCGTTGGTACCGCCGGATGCGGATAATAATCAAAGGAGATGTTTAGTTCCTCAAGCAGGTTGTATAATTTCGGATCGCCACGCATACGATTGTTGCTTTTCTCTCTTCTTCATTTAGAATCATAAAATAATCCCTTCTTTTTGAATATCTTTATAAAAAGGGGTAAAATTTCGCTTAGCCCACTGGCCAGTTGTGTAGATTTTGGTTGAAAAATGCTCTCCAAAACTCCAGCCAAGCTCATACAAGCGATAAGCTATCCTTTCATAATCTTTTGAGTCGATATTATCTTTATCCAAAAGAACAAGAATATCCCAGTCAGAATCATTACTAGCATTACCCCGGGCATGTGAACCATACAGAATAATTCTGGCATCCGGATCAACTGATTGGATGGTATTTTTAATTGATTGAACTATTTCTGTGTTCTTCTTTGTCATAATCAAAATTGAATGATAAAAATATGAAAAAAGAATGAATACAGGTTCAAAGCCAAACCTAAATAAATCTTTACTAATTTAGCCCTCCAATAAAAACCCATTCACACCATGCCAAAAACAAAAGAATTAAAAAAATACGTTGTTGCTTCAAGAGCCATTGTAATGTTGGTCATTATTGGAGCAATCATCTTAATTATTACCAACATGAACAAATCATGCCTCGAACTGGGTGAGTTACCCGAACGCTTCATTCATGAACATCAGGTCAGCGATTTCGACAAAGAGGTATTTCAGCAGCGTAGGGAAAAAATCCTTTCATCAATGGATGCCGATGTGATCATTATATCAGCAGCAACACCAGTCGACTTCAGATATTTGACCGGATTTCCGGAACGAAGCGGCATTGCCGTAATCCGGCCCGGCGCTGAAGAAGCCTATACCCTTTTTGTGACCCCGTGGGAGATTTACAGGGTAATGTGGATCGGTAAAGTTTATGGCATGGAAGGAGCTATTGAAAAATTTGGAGCCGATGCTGCATATCCTTACGATCAGTTTGATGAGCTGTTGCCGGAATTACTCGAAGGAAAGCAGCGCATATACACGCATCTATACGATCCACGCATAAATATGGCTGTCAACCAATACAAAACAGAAAGTGGCAGGCGTATTGATATCCGGGATATTGCTCCCATCTTTCACGAGCATCGGATATTCAAGGATGACTGGGAAGTTACCCAATTGCAGCAAGCCGTTGATGTGACCCTAAAAGCCCACCGTTACGTGATGGAAACCTTAAAACCGGGAGTGACAGAACATGAAGTGCAGGCAGGTATCGAATATGTATTTCGCCGAAACGGTCTGGGTACAGGATTCCCATCCATTGTCGGGAGTGGTCCCAATGCCTGTTTGTTGCACCATCGTCCGGAAAGCAGAGTGGTTCAGGACGATGATCTTGTTCTTGTCGACATCGGTGCAGCCAGCGTTGGAGGCTATTCAGCGGATGTTACACGCACCTATCCGGCCAAAGGCACCTTCACTCCAAAACAAAGGGAAATATATGAGTTGGTTTTAACCGCCTTTGATGAGTCCATAAAACTGATGAAACCCGGATACAGCATGCTCGACTGCCACCACAAATCGATGGAGGTTATGGTAAAGGGCTTACACCAAATGGGTCTGCTTCCGGATACCACATCGTGGTGGCAAAAACGTTTTTACATGCAGCACAGGGTCAATCATTACATTGGTCTGCAAACACACGATGTTGGAAGCTACGGATATGATCCAAGTGTACGCGATCAATATATCCTTAACACAGATTTAAGCGGCCGGAACCTGGAACCGGGAATGGTTATGACCCTTGAACCCGGCCTCTATTTTATGGAAGGCCTGCTCGACGGCATCCATGATTTGTTCGGACACCTCGCCACGAAAGAGGAACTCAACGCCTTTGTGGAAGAGGTAAGACCCATTTATGAAAAATATGAAGGAATTGGCGTACGCATCGAAGACGACATCCTAATAACGGAAGATGGACATATCAACCTGTCCGGAAGCCTTCCGAGAACCGTGGCCGATATAGAGAAAGCCATGCGGTAACGATTACCGATTACCGATTGTCGATTGTCGATTGTCGATTATTTTTCATTTTATTGTTGATTATGGTATGATTAAGGTGCGGGGTAGTTTAACGGTTTTGTTTTTTTCTTTTGTTTTGATTTTGATGGCGGATGATTCTGTCATCACGGAAAACTACCCTTACGCGGTTCTGTCGGCAGATACGATTGACATGGGCACCGTTCAGGCGGGAGAGCGTTTCACCGGCCGGATCACCATTACCAACGAAGGCAAGCCGGATCTGCTCATCGCCCGCGTTAGAAGCTCCTGCGGTCTGATGATCCCGAACTGGCCAACCGAACCCATCCGGCAAGGTGAAGAAGCCACAATCAATTTTCGCTACAACACCAACCGACCCGGACCTTTCACCCGAAACATCATCATCCACACCAACGGATATAGAAAGACATTGGTGGTTGCCGTTTACGGCGAAATAATTCCTTAATATTAATCAGCGTTGATCCGTTAAATCTGTGTCATCAGCGTTCCATACAAACAATATGGTACACGGATAACACAGATATGACTGATTATCGCAGATAAGAAAACAATAACATCATTATTGCTAATGAAGAAAAATATTGGCATCTTTGCAGCCGGTGCAGAACAACCCGATTACTAACACATAATTTCAAAACATCATGCCAAAAATATCAGAAAAAGGACTCCGGATGCCGGCGTCCCCCATACGCAAGTTGGTTCCATTTGCAGAACAGGCCAAAAAGAGAGGCACAAAAGTTTACCATCTCAACATCGGCCAGCCCGACATCCCGACACCACAGTCGATGATCGATGCCATGCACAATCTGGACGTCAAGGTGATTGAATACAGTCACTCGGCAGGTATCCTCTCCTATCGTGAAAAGCTGTGCGAATATTACGCCAAGCACGACATCCACGTCACTCCCGACGACATGATCGTGGGTGCAGGCGCGTCGGAGGCGATCCTTTTTGCCGTTCAAACCTGTCTGAATCCCGGTGATGAGATCATTATTCCCGAGCCATTTTATGCCAATTATAATGGATTCACCATCAGCGCAGGAGTAGAGGTGAAGCCGATCATCTCCACAATCGATACCGGTTTTGCCCTCCCCCCCATCGAAGAATTTGAAAAAGCGATCACACCAAAAACAAAGGCGATCATGGTGTGCAATCCAAACAACCCGACTGGTTACCTATACTCAAAGGAAGAGATGGAAGTACTGCGTCAGATTGTTAAAAAACATGACTTCTTCCTTTTTGCCGACGAGGTTTACCGCGAATTCTGCTACGACGGCCTGAAGCACCACTCTGTAATGAACCTTGAAGGCATTGAGGACAACGTGGTTTTATTTGATTCTGTAAGCAAACGTTATAGTGCCTGTGGTATTCGCATCGGTGTAATGATTTCCAGGAACAAAGAGGTGATGGCCATTGCAATGAAATTTGCCCAGGCGCGTCTGAGTCCCCCGTCACTTGGACAATTTGCTGCCGAGGCAGCCGTAGACACCCCCGATAGTTATTTCGACGAAATCATAGGAGAATACCTTGCCCGTCGGAATACCGTAGTTGATGCACTGAGCAAGATGGAAGGCGTTATCTGTCCGACACCCAAAGGTGCTTTCTATGTGAACCCGCACCTTCCCATTGATGACAGCGATAAGTTTTGTCAATGGCTTTTGGAAGAGTTTAGCTACGAAAACCAAACGGTAATGATGGCCCCTGCAACCGGCTTTTATGCCACACCCGGCAAAGGGAAAAGCGAAGTGCGGATCTCTTACGTACTGAACGTGGAAGACCTCAAAAAGGCCATGAAGTGCCTGGAGGAAGCACTGAAGGCCTACCCGGGGAGGATAGGTTGAGGTTGAGGTTGAGGTTGAGGTTGAGGTTGAGGTTGAGGTTGAGATTGAGGTAAAGAATTAGAATGCTGGTGATTAACCTAAGTCCTTTTGCGTTCTTGGCGTCTTTGCGGTAAAAAAAATAACCGCCAAGGCACAGAGGGCGCAAAGAAAAAAACAACAATCGGTAATCAACCTGCACCGTTTTCCGTTCACCGTTCACCGTTCACCTTGTCTTTAAGGAACTTACCGGTAATTGAATCTTTATGTTTCACAAGGTCTTCCGGGGTGCCGGCGAAGATCAGCTCACCCCCCTGGTCGCCACCTTCCGGACCCAGATCGATGATCCAGTCGGCACACTTGATTACGTCGGGGTTATGCTCAATGACAACAAGGGTATGGCCGTTGTCTATCAGTGCATTGAAAGCGATAAGCAGCTTGTTGATATCGTGAAAATGCAAGCCGGTCGTGGGCTCATCAAAAATGAACATCGTTTTGTCGGGTGTGATCCCCTTGGTCAGAAAAGATGCCAGTTTGATCCGCTGTGCCTCTCCCCCGCTCAGTGTGCTGCTCGGTTGTCCGAGGCGCACATAACCCAGTCCCACATCCGCTAAGGGCTGAAGACGGGTGGCGATCCTTTTGCAGACGGTCCACCGTTCATCTGCTTCCATAAAGAATTCAATGGCATCATCCACCGTCATGTTGAGCACATCAGCAATGGTTTTTTGATTGAAGGTGATGTCGAGGATCTCCTCCTTGAAACGGGTTCCTTTGCAGCTTTCACATTCCAGAATGATGTCGGCCATGAACTGCATCTCGATGCGCACCGTGCCCTCCCCTTCACACTCCGGGCACCTTCCCCCTTCTATGTTAAAGGAAAAGAAGCCTGGTTTATAGGCCCTGGTTTTTGCCAGTGGCTGCGAGGCATACAGCTGGCGGATGTCGTCGTAGGCCTTCAGGTAGGTGACCGGATTTGAGCGCGACGACTTCCCGATCGGATTCTGATCGATGTATTCCACATCCTTAAGGCTTTTCAGGTCGCCCTCCAGACCATCAAAACTGCCTGTTCGCTCACCATAGCCGCCATACTCTTTTTTTAGGGCCGGAAAAAGGATATTTCTTACCAGGGTGCTTTTCCCTGAGCCACTCACCCCGCTCACAACGGTCATCACGTGCAAGGGGATCTTCACATCAAAACCTTTCAGGTTGTGTTGACGTACACCGCCAAGGGTGATGTATTCCTTCCACTTTCTTCTGGATGGTGGTAATTGGATGCTCTTCTCGTGATTCAGGTATGCTGCCGTCAGGCTTTCCTTGTGTTGAAGAAGCTTGTCAAGACTGCCCTGAAAGACAATCTCACCACCATGGGTTCCGGCCAGCGGACCGATGTCAATAACCTGATCGGCGGCCCGGATAATGTCTTCATCGTGTTCTACGACAATGACGGTATTACCGACATCGCGCAACTTTTTCAGCACGTGGATCAACCGGTGTGTATCGCGCTGGTGCAAACCAATGCTGGGCTCATCGAGGATATAAAGGGATCCTACCAGACTGCTGCCAAGGGAGGTTGCCAGGTTGATTCGTTGCGACTCACCGCCCGACAAGGTATTGGAAAGCCTGTTGAGTGTGAGATAGCCCAAACCCACGTCATTGAGATACTCCAAACGATTTTTTATCTCGGTCAAAAGCCTTTTGGAAACGGCAAGCTCCTCATCAGCAAAACGGATCTCGTCGAACAGTTGTTCCAGTTTGTTTAGCGGCATCAACACCATCTCCGTTATGGAATGGCCACCCACTTTTACATAGTTAGCGTCCTTACGAAGACGGGTACCGTTGCAATCGGGACAGGTCTTTTTCCCCCGATAGCGGGATAGCATCACACGATATTGGATCTTATAAGTGTTATCTTCAACCATTTTGAAGAACTCATTCAGCCCCTGGAAATAGTCATTGCCTGTCCATAGCAGCTCTTTTTGTTTTTCAGAAAGGTTTTTATAGGGTTTATGGATGGGGAAGTCAAATCTGTAGGCTTTCGACACCAGTTGCTCCTTGTACCAACCCATTTTTTCCCCTTTCCATGGTGCAATGGCTCCTTCAAAGATGGAAAGACGCTTATTGGGGATCACCAGGTCCGGATCGATACCGATCACACTGCCAAAACCTTCGCATGAGCGACAAGCTCCATAAGGGTTGTTAAATGTGAACAGGTTCACGGAGGGCTTTTCAAAGACGATGTCATCCCGCTCAAAACGGTTGGAAAAGAAAACTTTTTGGTGTTTGTCACCCACAACAAAATCGAGAATGCAGGCATCTTTCCCTTCATAGAATGCCGTTTGGACAGAATCAGCGATACGTGCAATGAACTGGGTGTCTTCGGGGTCAACGGCAAACCTGTCGATCACCACGCCTATCTCATCAGCCGGAGGAAGATCATCCGATTCCAGCAAAACTTCAATTCGTTGCACATCATCTTTGATAATCACCCTGGTAAAGCCTTGTTGCAGCATAACAGCCAGTTGCGCTTCCACGTTGCGGCCGTGGGTCAGGATTAACGGAGCGATCAGCATCACCATGGTGCCGCCCGGCAGGGCAAGGCAAAAGTCAACCACATCGGTAACGGTGTCTCTCTTTACCTCTCCGCCCGATACCGGAGAGTAGGTTTTTCCAACCCGGGCAAAAAGCAGTTTCAGGTAGTCATACACTTCCGTTGATGTTCCAACGGTAGATCTGGGATTGCGGCTGTTGACCCGTTGCTCAATGGCGATGGCGGGCGAGATCCCCTTGATGTAATCCACTTCGGGCTTGTGCATCCTGCCAAGAAACTGGCGGGCATATGCACTAAGGCTTTCAACATAACGCCTCTGACCTTCCGCGTAAAGCGTATCAAAAGCAAGTGATGACTTACCAGAACCCGACAAACCGGTGATCACCACAAAGCGGTTGCGCTCAATGGCCACGTCCACCGATTTCAGGTTGTGTACACGTGCCCCCTTGATCAGAACATATTTTCTGCTGTCAGAAAGATCTGTCTT
>SKTA01000154.1 GCA_007122745.1 Bacteroidales bacterium | reverse complement strand
TGTTGATCTGATGCCCGATGGCGGAAACTTTTTTGGTTTAATGGGGGGTGTCTCTTACGACATTTCACCCGACGGGTCGACCATTGCTGTGAGCAAAAACTCAACCCACCCTCCTTTTGAAAGAACAAACCACGCGATCTTTCTGGTGCCCGCCGATGGTAGTGGCGCGCTGATCAACATCACTGAAGACAATCCTGCCAACGACATGAATCCGGTTTACAGTCCGGATGGCCGGTATATACTGTATGGAAGGCAAAGCATCTACCACTTTTATGCCGACAAAGTGGTAATGGCACTTTATGACACCCGCGATGGCAGCATCAGAGCGCTGACTGAAGACATTGATCTTAGCACGGAGCAGTGGTTCTGGTCGGAGAGCGGTCGCACCATATATTTTCATGCAGAAGACCGCGCGATGAGATCCATTTTCAGCATTTCATCAGATGGCGGACCCCATTCAGAAGTATTCCGCGGAGGGACAAACAATGGTGCGGCACTGGCCGGCGGACGTCACATTGTGTTCAACCATCACAACCTGAGTGCCTCACCCGAGATATATCGTCTGGATTTGCGCAGGGGGCATCTGGACAAGATGACCCGATTCAATGATGAGATTGTGGAACGCACCCACTGGGGAGAAATTGAAAACGTTACATACCAGGGTGCAAATGGTGCTGACGTTCAGATGTTCATCAATTACCCGCCCGATTACGATCCGGAAAAGAAATATCCGCTTGTGATGATGATTCATGGTGGGCCGCACGGCATTTTTGGTGACTCATTTCACTTCCGCTGGAACAGCCAGCTTTTTGCAGCTCCCGGGTATATTGTTGCAATGCCTAACTTTCATGGTTCAACCAGTTTCGGGCAGGACTTCGTGATCAGCATTCACGGCAACCATTCCGAACTCCCTTTCAGGGACATTATGAAGGCTGCAGACTACATGATTGACCGTGGTCTTGTGGACGAGGACCGTATGGCTGCCACCGGAGGCAGCTACGGCGGATACATGGTGAGCTGGATTGCCGGACACACCGACCGTTTTGCCTGTCTGATCAACCATGCCGGGGTATATGACCTGCATCTGCAATTTGCTTCCGACTTTTCTGCCAACAGAAAATACCAATACGGAGGATCTCCATGGGAGAACACAGAACAGATGAATGCCATCAACCCATCGCAGTTTGCGGAGAACTTCAGCAGTCCGATGCTGGTCATACACGGCGAATTGGATTACCGCGTTCCGGTAGCACACGGATTTCTGGTTTACAACAAATACAAGAACATGGGACTGGAAGCCCGCCTTGTGTATTATCCCGATGAAAACCACTGGATCCTCACCCCGCAAAACTCCCTTTTCTGGTATGAAGAGTTTTACGGATGGCTGGAACGCTACCTGAAGTGATCCCCCGGAACGGGAGTGGCATTATTTGATGATGCCCGCGTAGTGCGCTTTGTTGCGATAGATCATGTAGGCATTTAGCAACACCATCAGCAAACCCAATGCAGGCAATCCGACGATAAACACATCATACATCAGTATGTTTATGCTAACCGGTGCAATAAGTAACCAGGCCAGTGGTCGCTGAATGTTCAGCAGCAGCATGAGTGCTACTGTGATCTCCAGAACTTTTACTGCAGCCATGTAGCCCGTACTGCCAAGCAGCACCATGTATTCCAGCGCTTTGCCCTCCAGCTCCGGCATGGGTATGAAATTCAGGAAAAAGTTCAGTCCGAAAACCAGGTAAATGAAAGCGAAAAGGTAGGTAATGATTTTATCTAATACAGTCATTGCTTATTATTTTAAAGGTTCAAATAAGCAACAACAGAAAGGGGATTCCTGTTCAACGCCATCTCAGGATGTGCTATGGTATTATCTTTGACGCACAAGCTTAATAAGCCCATATACAGCGTAAGCTGCACCCACAAGCGTACCAAGCCACTGGAGAGCGCCAAAGGTTTCCCGTTGAGCTATTCCAAGCGGATAGCCATAGATCGAAATAAAAAACAAAGCCAGTCCGCCGACTAAAAACAAAACGCCAAGGGTCTTTTTGCCTCTCATGATCATTTATTTAGATGATTGGTAAGAAATGTTTACTTAACTTTATACGACAAAGATAGGTGATTGTTTTTATTTTGAGTTGTTTATTTATGAAATTTCGTTTTGGAAATGAAAAAAACAACAATAGCCATATTAGGTTCCCGTGGTATCCCCAACCATTACGGCGGGTTTGAAGAGCTTGCCGAGCATCTGTCAGCCGGCCTGGTTTCATTGGGTTATGATGTATACGTATACAATGTACACAACCATTCTTGTCCTGATAAAACCTGGAAAGGGGTCCATCGGTTGTTTTGTTACGACCCGGAAAATATTGTTGGTCCGGCCGGCCAGTTCATCTACGACCTGAATTGCATCAACGACAGTCGTAAGAGGAAGTTTGACGTGATCATTCAGCTAGGTTATACCAGCAATTCAATCTGGCACCGTCGGCTGCCTTCCGATTCAAAAATCATTACCAACATGGATGGCCTGGAATGGAAACGTGAAAAATACAGCCGCCTGGCAAGGCGATTTTTGAAACATGCAGAGAAGCTGGCAGTTCAACACAGCGACGCACTCATTGCTGACAACATCAAAATCCAGGATTACCTGCAGGAAACTTACCAGGTTGCCTCCGATTATATTCCCTACGGTGCCGATAATGGGATTTTGTCATCAAAAAATAAGAATCATTCCCTCACAACCTTTTGCGTTGCAAACAAAAGAGCCGTTCAGCTTGAAAATGAGGGGTTTTTTCTCCTGATCGCCCGTTTACAGCCCGACAACCATATAGAAGAGATCATGCAGGGCACCCTACTGTCAAAAACACAATTGCCTTTAATTGTTGTAGGGAATCATAAATCACGATATGGTCAGAAGCTTGTTAAAAAATACGCCTCTGATAAAATTATTTTTACCGGGGGCATATTTCAATCGGAAACGCTCCATCAATTACGCAACCAGTCTCGTATATACTTCCACGGGCATTCGGCCGGAGGCACAAACCCATCGCTTCTTCAGGCAATGGCAGCATCAGCTCTTATTTGCGCTCACGACAACCCTTTTAACAGAAGCGTTTTGGGCGCAGATGGACTCTACTTCATAAGCTCTGCTGACATCGCATCAATAATTGATCAGGAAAAAGACAAAAAGAATCGGAAAGAGATGATCAAAAACAACTTCAATAAAATCATAAAACAGTACAATTGGAACAGTATAATTAATAATTATGAAGCATTAATTAAAAAAGTGCTTTCAAAACCGCAAGAAAACAGTTAAAGGATTAAAGGTTTTGGTTTTTTAATATCTTTACTAAAAAATTCTCGTATCGTGCCAGCCCGATTTTCAAGATTCATACCGGTTATATCTCTGACAGGGGACTTTATCCTCTTAAACATCTTTTTTGTTCTGGGCTTTTGTATCTCAACAGGACAGGCTTTTTGTCTCGAACCCATATACCTGCTGTTCTTTATCTATCTAAATGTTGCCTGGTTGATACTTGTGTTTGTTTTTGGTGCAAACAAGATAAACCGGAACACGCAGAAAAAGTCCATCCTTTTCAGTTACATCAGGATTATCGTGTTTTATTTCTTTTTGTTTCTGATGTTTTTTCAGCTCACCCCTCTTGATTATTATCCCAGGGCTTTTATCAGATACCTGTTTCCGTTGTATTTTCTTACCCTAATGATCTTTAAGTTCGGGTTATTTTATCTTTTTCTTTTATACAGAAGGTGGGGATTTAGTTTCAGAAATGTGATCATTCTGGGTTATAATGATGGCACTGAAAAGCTGGCCGATTATTTCAGGACAAACAAGTGGCACGGTTATCGATTTCTGGGTTTTTTTGACGGAAGGAAGAAAAAAGAGATCATTGGTGATTATTCGGCACTTAAAGGCTTTCTGGAGTCTAACCAGGTGCATGAAATATACATTGCAGCACATGCAATTCCCCAAACACAACTTCAGGATATAACGGAGACGATTGCCGAATTCCCGATCAAAACGAGACTTGTGCCGGAGCTTGGCAATTTTTCCTTTAAAACAACCGAGCTGATACAATATGGCACCACACCGGTGATCATGGTTCACCCAGGTCCCTTAAGCTACTGGTACAATCAATTGATAAAGCGATTTTTTGATATTTCACTGGCATTAATTGCAATAGTTATCTTGCTATCCTGGATGATACCATTGATCTATCTGCTCTCCTTATTTGGCTCCCGGGGAGGGGTGTTCTTTAAACAGCGGCGGACGGCAATGGACGGTAAAGAGTTCACCTGTTTAAAATTTCGTTCAATGCGCAGAAACGTAGATGCAGATCGGATTCAGGCGGCAAAAAATGATGACAGGGTAACCTCCCTTGGTCGGTTTTTGCGAAAATACAGTCTGGACGAGTTGCCACAGTTTTTCAATGTGCTACTGGGTCATATGTCTGTGGTTGGGCCGCGTCCGCACATGTTAAAACACACAGAGGCATACCGTAAGCTTGTAAAGCGCTTCATGCTCCGGCACACGGTAAAGCCCGGCATTACAGGTCTGGCGCAGGTTAACGGCTACAGGGGTGAGATTAAGAGTACGGCAGACATTAAAAACCGGTTTAAGTATGATGTCAATTACATAGAAAACTGGTCTTTCAACCTGGACATCAAGATCATTTTCATTACTGTCTGGCTGATCTTTCGCGGCAAATTATGGGCCTATTGACCGGCATCCTCTGACTCAAGGATTCGCTGAACAGCCCGAATGTTTCTAACCACTTCCGGGTCATCCTCCCAGTTTGGGATCATTAAAAGTGTTTCCAGGGTTTTCTCTGGCTCTCCCGATTCAAAATAGGCTATTGAAAGCCTTTTGATATCTTCTATAATACCTTCGGATAGCGGGAAAATGTCAGCAATTGTTTTAAAATGAAAGTAAGCTTCATCCAGCTGGTTGATCTCGGTCTGGTTTTTTGCCAGCAGATGCAAAACCCTGATGTCATATGGTGTTTGCTGAAGGGCTCGTTCAAATGCTTCAACGGCAGTTCCAGGACTTTGCAGCCTTTGGTGAGCAACCCCTTCAAGGAATTCGGGAGGATATAAATGTGGGCCCAGGCTTCGAAACGGATTCCTGGCGGCTTCCGCATGGTCTATCATGGCGTGATAGGTTCCTCTGCTTAATGCCGCCAGAGCTTCACCCAGTCTTTTTTCCATTCTTATGCCCAGAAAGCCAAAGGTTGCAGAAAAAGCAAAAAGAGGGATCAGCAGCAATAAGAATAACCTGCGTGATGGCTTATAAGATTTCTTATTTTTAAACACATCATGATGAATAACAATGGTTGAGCCCAGAAGCATCACATGTAACACCATGACATCTATCCTTTCGTAGGGAAAAGAGAAAAAGGAATCGGCAATATATCCGATTAATCCAACCAACAGAAGCAACGCCAACACTTTATGGTCTTTATCTGCATCCTTCTTTACACAAAGAATGACTCTGAAAAGCATCACAATGGCTGCCAAATATATAGAAAGAAAAAAAACAAATCCGGGAATCCCCTTTTCTGCTGCAACCCAGAGGAAATCGTTGTGAGGCTGGCTCCAACCAAGGGCGCGCAACTCATCAAAATTGTGACCAAAAAAGAGGGGAATGTGTATCGCCCAGTTGCCCGGGCCAACTCCAGCAATGGGATTATCTTTAATAATGGCCACAGTGCCTTTCCAAATATTGATCCGGTGAATGTTATGCTGCGATTCAACATCCACTATGGATCGCACCCGGCCGGAAAACGAAAAATCATCAGCCGGGTCTCCTGCAACGAACAATATGGAAAAAATTGCAATGAATGCCAGTGCTACCACGAGCACCCTTTTTCTCACCTTTTCGGAAAACCCAACCCCGGCAGGTCTTATCAAGAGGAGCATCACTGAAACAAATGATCCGGCAAACAAACCAACCCAAACAGACCTGGTCTTAAGGATCAGGATCATGACCAAAGTGGCCAGGGTAACTATCACTGCCATTAGGCGGAATTTGTTTCTGAATTTATACACGGCAAAACCTGCAAATGGCAACATCAGAAACAGGGCACTGCTGAAAAAGTTTTTGTGTGAAAAAAGACCGGTAACTGCATAAACCAATGCACGGCCATCCGAAAGCAAGGCATTTGAAGAGAGAACAACACGGTTGTAATACTGAACCAGCCCAATGATAACGGCAATTGCTGCTGCTATCAGAAACAATGAGGATAATCTGGCGGGCCAGTTTCTGGTATTTTGCAAAATTACGGCAGAATAGGCTATCCCGGCAAGGAACAATAGGTTACGTATAATGTCAAAGTATGCCTCCCTTACATTCAATGCGAAAAAAGCACTAAAGATTGAATACAATACAAATCCTGTAACAAGCAGGAAGATGGGTTCTCGCCAGGTGCTGAATTGCCAGGACAGAAGTTTTTTATTGCTGAATAAAAGTGGCGTGCAAAATAACAAAACAACGGAAACAAAAAGCAGCCGCGGCATCAATGTTTGATCCATTGCCTGTCGAAGAAAAAAAACAGGCATTATTAAAACCAGCGAACCGAAAAACAGGTAGAACAGCCAGGGAGTAGCTGGCTTTTGGTCTGCCTTTTTTTGTTTTTTCCTGTTTCGGGTCGCCATCTTCTTCATCAACATTCAAAAATAATCGACACTACAGCGTAAAGTTACAAAAAACGTTGAATTATTCTTAATTTCGCAAGAAGCAATAAAAAAGAAATTGCACAAATTTTTTCAACATCTGGTTGATAAAAGGCGTTCGAAAGAGTTATGTTTAAAAATCCGTTTATTGTCAAAAAAAGAGCTTAACAGGTTATTTCCAAGTTGCAAGATTGTTACGGAAAGGTTTCTGGGGCTGCCAAAGTCGTTTGTTGTCCTTGATTCAGCATGACTTAGCGGTAAATCTGGACGGATGTTGCCTGTCTTATGCAATATTTCGTTCTTTTGAACGGCGTTTTTTCTTATTTTAGCCATGTCGCAACCAACAAAATATGGGAGTGAAAGGGCGAAGCTGTAACCAAAGGTGATTATCGATTGTCGATTACCGATT
>SKTA01000041.1 GCA_007122745.1 Bacteroidales bacterium | reverse complement strand
CAAAAACATCACCAAAGATGCCGCATGAAGGATGTAAATACTCAACTGGTGCTTTACATCAGCGATATCAGACACATAGAACAAGCGCTTCAAGTCATTAAAGAGATTTCAGCACCTCACTGATATCATTCTTGATATTGTTTGCAATGTTTTCTGACTTCACTTCATTGTCACTTTCAGCATAAAGCCGGATTACAGGCTCGGTATTTGAAGCTCGCAGGTGGACCCAGTCTTTATCAAACCAGATTTTTAATCCATCACTTTGATCGTTGGGTTGTTTGCTATACTTCTTCTTCAATCCATCCATCACCTCCGCAATGTTGGTATCGGGTGCAAGTTCAATTTTATTTTTTGAGATGAAATATTCGGGGAATCTCTTTTTTAACTTGCTGCATGACCCACCGCTATGGGCTAATTTTGTTAAAAACAAAGCTATCCCTACCAGTGCGTCCCGGCCGTAATGTAGTTCAGGATAAATGACGCCTCCATTTCCTTCACCACCAATTACAGCTTGCTGCTTTTTCATCATCTCTACAACATGTACCTCCCCGACTTTTGTGAAGAAATGTTTTCTATTGTGGCGGGCGGTAACTTCTGCCAATGCCTGGCTTGAACTCATATTGCTTACCGTATTTCCCGGTGTCTTGGAGAGGACATAATCGGCAACTGCAACCAGTGTGTACTCTTCACCGAAAAATCCCCCATCCTCCTGTACGATGGCCAACCGGTCTACATCCGGATCGACGGCAAAACCCAGATGCGCCGAATTTTTAACAACTGCTTCGGCCAGAACCTGCAAATGCTCTGGCAGCGGTTCCGGGTTGTGTTGAAAATAACCGGTGGGTTCGCAATTGACCTCAAATACCTGCTTCACTCCCAATGCATTCAGAAGAAGCGGAACGGCAATCCCTCCGGATGAGTTGATCCCGTCAACAACTACCCTGAAACCTGCCTGCCGGATCGCATCGCCGTCTACGAGAGGCAGTTCCAGTATCTTTTCTACATGCATTTCAAGCAATGAAGGATCGGAAACAACCTTGCCAAATTTTTCGGAAGAAACGAACTCCAGCGTTGAGAAATCCATCCATTTCTGCATTTCAAGCCCTTGTGCTGAAGACAGGAATTCTCCATGCTCATTGAGTAGTTTCAATGCATTCCAGTTCATGGGATTGTGACTGGCCGTTAGAACAATGCCCCCCTTTGCCTGAAGATGAATGACTGCCATCTCAACAGTGGGTGTTGTTGACAATCCGGCGTCTATCACATCAATACCCAATGCCTGAAGTGTCGAGACGACTACATTGCTTACCATCAAACCCGAAATCCGGGCATCCCTTCCTACAACCACCGAAATCCCGGAAGAATCATTGCGATTCTTTAACCACATCCCATAAGCTGCAGTAAAACGGACAATATCCACCGGCGACAAACCCGACCCGGGACTGCCACCCATTGTGCCTCGTATTCCTGATATCGATTGTATGAGTGCCATGTTGCTATATTTAAGTGAATGCCGGGTAATGGAATCAAACAGAAAACATCCCGATTGTCCTATGCATATCAGAATTGATAAACGATCAACATCAAAACAAAAGTATTAAAAAATAAAACAACAAACTAATTTATTATTAAAACACACAAATAACATTATTAATCAAACGAATATAATATGCCCCGCGCCTGCAATTATATTTCTGTGCACAGTTCAAGCCCTGTATCTACAGTTGGATTTGTCTGATTTTCTTCTAAACATCTCAACAACTAAACACCTAAACTGATACAACAAGCCCTGGCCCTGCAAGCATCTTCGCACCATCCCAGATCCCAGATCCCAGCTCCCAGCTCAGCCTAAATCTTAACCTTAATTACTATATTTGCAATCAACTTATATACCGAACCCTGTGCAACCATTTCGCAGCCATAAATTATTATTACCGACCTTGATGGTTTTGGTGTTTCAGGCATGCATGCCGGCTAGGCATCTTCCGGAGGACCAATATCTGCTTAACCGCAATCGCATCAATATTGAGAATACTGACGTAGAGATCCATGAGCTGCGCAATTACATCAGGCAGGAGCCAAACCGGCGTATACTTGGCTTTTACCGCTTTCACCTGAATGTTTATCAGTTTGCTGACAGAGGAAGGGATACCCGAATCAGACAATGGATGAAGAATACCATTGGGGAGCCTCCGGTGATTTTCAACCCTGCCCTGGTTGATCAAACAGAGCGACAATTTGAGCTTTTTCTGCAAAATAAAGGGTACTTTAATGCCGAAGTGTCCCATGATGTCACTTACAGGAGAAGAAGGGCAAACGTCACCTACACGGTTCAAGGCAATAAACCGTATAAAATCCGCAATATTGATTATAGGATACAAGACTTTCATCTGGCACCATTTGTTTATCGGGATACTGTAAATACAATGCTGGCACGTGGTCAGCGTTACGATGTTGATGTTTTGCAAAAAGAACGGCAACGCATTACAAGACACCTGAAAGAGGTAGGATTCTTTAACTTTTCGCGCGATTTTATTTTCTTTCAGGTTGACAGTACTTTAAACAACAGACAACTTGACGTTGAAATACTGATCAATAGTCCGGTTATTTCCGGTACTCCGTTGCGGGAGCAACAATTTTTATCCCATCGCAGGTATAAGATCAATGATGTATTTGTGTACCCTGAATATTCGAGGTTGATGCCAAACCAGCACTTTTCTGATACAACCCGGTATCGAATGGATAATAACAAAGGGGCGGTTTACAAATTCATGCACAACGGCCCGATGGCAATACGGCCGAAGGCAGTTGCCAACAACATCATGCTGGAGCGTGGTGATTATTACAGCATCAGGCGACTGGAACAAACGCATGGCTTTTTAGCCGGTTTGAGAAACTTCAGGTTTGTTAACGTGCAATTCATGCCTGTTGCCCCCGAAAACAGTGATTTGGTCAATGACACATTGGGGCTTCTTGATGTTCGCATTGAGCTGACCAGGGGACCAACAAACGCGTTCACCATTGAGGCTGAAGGGCTGAATACAGCCGGAAACCTCGGCATTGCCGGCAACCTCATGTTTCAGAACAGAAATGTCTTCAGTGGTGCCGAAATGTTAAATGTCCGACTAAAGGGGGCTCTGGAGGTTTCGGGCGAATCGGCCGATGAAGAGGTTTTCCAGCGACTTCCCTTTAATACACTGGAAATGGGAGCCGATGTTTCCATTGACTTTCCTAAACTATTGTTACCGTTTCGCACAGAAAGCCTGGCGCGCACTGCACGTCCCCAGACAACCGTCTTGACCGGGTTTAACTACCGTCAGCGCCCCGATTATACAAGATACATTATTAATGTAAGCTATGGATTCAGCTGGCGGCAGGACATCAGAAGACATCATCAGCTGACACCGTTGGAAGTGAGCTCCATCAAGATTTTCAATGACTCAATTTTGCAGTCGAGAATTCCCGATGCAAACCCCCTGATCCTCAGTAGATACAGAGACCATCTGATTGGTGGATCCAAATACACCTACTCATACAGCACACAACAAATTGACAGACGCAGGGATTTTATTTATTTCCGGGGAAATCTTGAATCATCCGGCAACCTGATGTACCTGGCAGCATCACAACTAAATGGAAGCAAGGATGGGAGTGGCAGTTATACAATTTTCGGAATTCCGTTTGCACAATATCTAAAGGCAGATGCCGATTTCAGGTATTATCGGGTTTTTCATCAAAAAAACACACTGGTATTCCGTATTATGGGAGGTCTTGGTGTTCCCTATGGCAACATCGACGTCATGCCATTTATCAAAAGCTACTACAGCGGCGGCGCAAATAGCATCAGGGCATGGAGTATTTACAATCTGGGGCCGGGCGGTTACCCCGAAGCTGATGAACTGCGTTTCGACAAGTATGGCGACATCAAGCTGGAAGCCAATGTTGAATACCGCTTTCCGCTATACAGATATTGGAAAGGCGCTTTTTTCCTTGATGCAGGAAATGTTTGGTTTTTACAGGAGAATGAGCAATTCGCCATGGGACATTTTACGCTTGACCGATTCTACAAGGAGATTGCGATCGGAGCAGGTTTTGGGTTGCGTGTAGACTTCGACTTCTTCATTGTACGCCTGGATGCTGCTACACCCCTGAGAAATCCTGCTATGGCAGGGGGCGACAGATGGACATCATCCTGGCCCCGCTTCAGAAACTGGAACTTTAATCTTGGTATTGGCTATCCTTTTTAATATGCTTACAAATACAATTGTTCATGCGCTGCAGCGAGTTTTTCCATATGAACCTACACAGGACCAGCTGCGTCTGTTCCAAGAAATGGCAGCCTTCATAACCGGTAAAGAGGCAGATTCGATCTTTTTGCTAAAAGGTTATGCCGGAACCGGAAAAACAAGCGTTGTCAGCAGCCTGGTCTCTGTTCTTCCCCTAATGAATGGTGACACGGTATTACTTGCACCAACGGGCAGGGCAGCCAAAGTGCTGGCTTCATATGCAGGCAAGAAAGCATACACCATCCACAAAAAAATTTACCGCCTCCAAACAGGTCGCGATGGTTCCATGCAAATCGTTCTGCAACAGAACAAACATAAAAACACATTCTTTATCGTTGATGAAGCCTCCATGATCGCATGGGGTACAGCCGCCAACCAAGGAAGCCTGTTCGGAGGAGCCAATCTGCTGGAAGATCTGCTCCAATTCGTTTATAACCAGAACAACTGTCGGCTCATCCTGGTTGGAGATACGGCACAGCTTCCACCCGTGCATTCAAATCAAAGTCCGGCATTAAATAAGTCCTTCCTGGAGAGGCGATTTAATTTCCGTATTGTTGAACATGAACTGAAAAAGGTGGTAAGGCAAGCGCATAATAGCGGAATTCTTCATAATGCAACGAAGGTAAGGGAGATGCTCGCAAAAGGTAAAAGCGGCTTTCCTGCCTTTCAACTCAAAGGCTTTGATGACATGATCCGCGTTCAGGGACAGGATGCTGCGGATGAGGTAAATGATGCCTACATCAGTTCGGGCAAAGAGGAAGCACTGACCATTTGTCGCTCCAACAAAAGGGCTAACATGTTCAACCAGCACATCCGGCAAAGGGTACTGTTTCTTGAAGATGAGATCAATGCCGGAGATCTGCTGATGGTGGTAAAAAACAACTATTTCTGGCTGCCGCAGCAATCGGAGGCCGGTTTTATTGCCAACGGAGATATCCTGGAACTAAAAAGAATTCTAAGATCTGAGTCATTGTATGGTTTCCGCTTTGCAGATGTTTCTGCCCGAATGATCGATTACCCGGATGAACCGGACCTGGAGGTAAAGCTTTTGCTGAACACACTGCAATCAGAAGGGCCTGCACTGACACAAAAAGACGCAAACGCTCTCTTTGAGGCTGTTTCTGAGGATTATCAGCATATTCCCAATAAAAGAACAAGAATGGCACACATTCGCAACAATCCCTATCTGAATGCACTTCAGGTAAAGTATGCCTATGCCATGACTTGTCATAAAGCCCAGGGTGGCCAGTGGAAACATGTTTTTGTGGAAATGGGCTATCTTTCGGAGAAAAAACCGGATACTGAATACCTGCGCTGGCTATACACAGCTTTGACCAGAAGTACGAAAAAGGTATTTTTGATGAATTTTATGGAAGAGTTCTTTGAGGAATAAGGTTAAGGCTGATCTGGGATCTGGGAGCTGGGAGCTGGGAGCTGGGAGCTGGGAGCTGGGATCTGGGATGGTGCGAAGATGCGAGGATATGCAGGCCGGACTTGGCCGGGCTGCATGTTTTACCCGAAGGAGGCTTGCAGGGCCAGGGCTTGTTGTATCAGTTTAGGTGTTTAGTTGTTGAGATGTTTAGAAGAAAATCAGACAAATCCAACTGTAGATACAGGGCTTGACCTGTGTACAGAAATGTTTAAGAAATGACAGGATTTTCACCAATGAAAAGAAAAGATAAAATCATCATATACCAGCTACTTGTAAGACTTGCAGGCAATACAAAAGCTCAAACAAAGCCCTGGGGCACGAAGGCAGAGAATGGTTGCGGGACATTTAACGACCTTACACAACACATGCTTGATGAAATTGCCGCTTTGGGTGCCAACCATATCTGGCTTACAGGGGTATTGGAACATGCTTCGTGCACAGGGTATCCGCATTACGGAATACCTGTCGGAAACCCATTGGTCATAAAAGGCCAGGCAGGCTCTCCGTATGCAATTCGTGACTATTATGATGTTTCACCCGATCTTGCTGAGAATGTCGATAACAGGATGGAGGAGTTTGGGTCGCTGATAGAAAGATGCCACCGGGCCGGACTGGCTCCCATCATCGATTTTGTACCCAACCACGTGGCCCGTGAATACCGTACTGACCGTTCGGAGGGGAAAGGCAAAGATATTGGGACATCCGACCGTACATCACTTGCTTTTCATCCGGATAATAATTTTTACTACATTCCCGGAAAGAACCTTGAGTTGCCGCCACAAGTTTACCGGCAGCCACATTTATCGGCTGCCGAAAACCTACAATACCTTGAAAACCCGGCAAAAGCAACCGGCAATGATTGTTTCTCAAACAGACCCGGATTCAACGACTGGTATGAAACAGTGAAACTGAACTATGGCATTGACTTCATTAATGGCGGGATAAAACACTTCCATCCATTACCTGACACCTGGTACAAAATGCTGGACATACTGCTCTACTGGGCAGAAAAAAAGATAGCCGGTTTTCGTTGCGATATGGCGGAGATGGTGCCGGTGGAGTTCTGGAAGTGGTGTATTGCAGAAGTCCGCAAGTATTACCCGGACATGGTTTTTATTGCTGAAATTTACAATCCGGCGCGCTATCCGGACTTTGTTCAGGCAGGATTCGATTATCTTTATGACAAAGTCGGCCTTTATGATGCCATCAGAGCCGTACTGAAAGGAGACCGGGCGGCTGCCTCGCTTCAGGAGGAATGGAAAAAACTCAACAGCCTGGATGCACATATGTTACGGTTTATGGAGAATCACGACGAACAGCGGATCGCATCCAGCCATCTTGCCGGCAATGCGCGTGCAGGAATTCCGGCTATGGCAGTCTCCGCTACCTTGCATCAGGGTCCAGT